>JAZUJV010000134.1:0-8023 GCA_045642945.1 Eubacteriales bacterium
ATAGAACAAATGAAAGCCTCGTTCGTTCATTATATGAATAATGCGGGAAAAGACGGATACGCCGTTTATAACCTTGACGACGAAAACTGTGTTGACGTCGCCGAAAAGGTGATAGCCCATAAAATCACATTCAGTGCCGTCGGCAACGAAAATGCAGATTTTTACGCCAAGAACGTCAAAAACGCCGACGGGCACCCAACTTTCGACGTCTATAAACGTGGGAAATTCTTGTTCACTATCACTCCCGGTGCTCCCGGAAACCATAACGTCAGCAACTCGCTTGCCGCGATAGCCGTTTGCGATATTTCGGGACTATCCGAAAAAGACACCGTCAGTGGTATAGAATCCTTCGAAGGCGTCGGCAGAAGGTTCCAGCATATCGCGAAGTTCTGCAGAGCGGACGTTTTCGACGACTACGCGCACCATCCCGATGAGATAAAAGCCACGCTTTCTACGGCAAAGCAGATGCCTTATAAACGCGTGATCTGCGTTTTCCAACCGCATAATTATTCCCGTCTTCTCGACCTTTACGACGACTTCAAGGTTTCGTTTGACGATGCGGATAAATTGATACTCTGCCCTCTTTACGCGGCAAGAGAAGTATGTGGAAACGAAGTCTCGTCCGAAAAGCTCGCCAAAGAGATCGGCGCAGAGTATTACGAAACGTTTGATGAAATAAAAAAACGCCTCTCGGCAATAGCCGAAGAAGGCGATTTGATACTGATAATGGGCGCGGGAGATATTTATAAGCTCGCAAATTCCTTTAAACAGCAATAAAAGTATAAAATTTGTCAAAAAACTATTGACAAAAGCAAAAATGTGTTATATATTAAATTGTTCGCATTTTTACGTTAAATTTTGTGGAGGTGGAATAAATGGCAAAATGTTCGATCTGCGGTAAGGGTGTAACGTTCGGTTGCAACGTCTCCCACTCGCACAGAAGGACCAACAGAAGTTGGAAACCCAACATAAGAAGAGTCAAAGCCAATGTCGACGGAACCGTAAAGCACGTTTACGTTTGCTCCCGTTGTCTCAGAAGCGGCAAGGTCACCAGAGCTATCTAAGCTTTAATGTTACCAAATAAAGCAGTCGTCATTTGACGGCTGCTTTTATTTTTGCGTATTCTTCATCTGTAAGGACGTAATGCGCGAGGGTGCGCATACTTCCCTTCACTTCGATTTCGTTTTCAACAACCCGGTCAAGTCGGAATCCGACACGCTCCGCGAGTTTTTTCGAATCGACGTTTTCGTTCATTATCCGAAGCCTTGCTTCTCTGAATCCGAGCTTTTCGAAGGTCAATTTCAATATTTCTTTCAACGCTTCGGTCATATATCCGCTATGACGGTAATACGGCGAAAGCACGTATCCGATCTCACAAATCATATTTCTACTGTCGATATTCGCGTAACCGCAAGTGCCGATCATCTTACCCGTCGATTTCAAAGCGAGCGCCCAATCGCCGTAAAGCCCTCTTTCATAGCGTTTCCGAAGCGACTCGACGTAGCCTTTCGTGGCATCGATATTTATATGAGGGGACCATAAAAGATACCTGCTGACTTCGGGAACCGAAGCGTATTCGTACATATCTTCAGCATCGTCGACGGCGATATACCGTATAATAAGCCTCTCAGTTTCCAGCGGCAGAGAGCTTAGCATTTTTCGTCTCATTTTAAATTCGCGCATTATTTCCACCTCGTTTGGATTATATAACAATAGAAAATTTAAATCAATACTTTTATTAACATATATATAATATATATTTTTGTAATTATCCTTGACATATTTCGTCTTGTGTTGTATAATTCTATCGTATATCAATATGCAAACTTCAGGAGGATTTCCTAATGAGAAAAGGTATCGTGTCTGTTATTCTTGCGCTTCTTTTGTTAGTGCCGACGGTTTTGACCGGCTGCCAGCAGGAGACTGAGATCGAAGAGGTCGCCGCAAACGTTTATACTCTTTATACTATCGTCGATGAATCCACCACGCCGGAAGCGATAGTTAAAGTCGAACTTGCCCTTAACCGTATTCTGTTCTACCGTCTCGGCTATTGCCTTAAACTCGTAGCCGTTCCCGCTGACGAATACGAATCCCTTATTGACGCCAAATTCGAAGAAATGGAAGCGTACACGCTTGCCAAGAAGAACAAAAGCAAGAAGAAAGATACTTCCGCTGATGCTTCGGCTGAATCTTCCGCTGACGAATCTACCGGCGAAGACGAATCTTCTCAGGTCATCATGACCGGTGACAGAATCCTTGAATCTCTCGAAAACGGCGAAGAAATCGTTCTCGAAAATCCTCGTCTCGATATTTTCCTCGTTCAGGGATACGACAGATACAAGAGCCTCGCTTCTCAGGGCAAGCTTGCCGCGCTCGACGAAAAGCTTAACAACGAAGCAAAAGCGCTCAAATCTTCTATCCACTCTACCCTCTTTACCGCCGCAAAGGTCAACAACAAAACCTACGGCATTCCCGTCAACAACGCTATAGGACAGTACACTTATCTCATTTTCGATAAAGAACTCCTTCAGAAATACAGCATGGACCAGAACACTCTTAAGTCCATGGAAGACCTTCAGGATTACCTCGGCACCATCAAAGAAAACGAACCTGACGTTGTTCCTCTTAAAGACAGCTTCGCTTCTACCGAGATCAACTTCCTCTCCAACGACGGTTTCCCCGCAATAATCAATAACGCCGGCGAAGTCGTTGACGCGTACTCCAACAAGAATCTCACCAAATATCTTTCTATGATAGCCAGATATAATTCTCTCGGCTATTTCGAAAGCGACAACGCAGCTTCCGAGCCCAGATACGCCGTCAGAATCGAAAGCGGAAACATCGACGAGCTTAAATCTTCTCTCGAAGGCGATGGCCGTGAATATGAATTCAGCCTCTATTCCAATCCTATCGCAACGAACGAAAACACCATTGATAACATATTCTGCGTTTCCAAATACGTTGTTTCCAACGAGCTTACCGAAGTAATGAAGATCGTCGCCGCTCTCAACACCGACGCCGAACTTATGAACATCCTCACCTACGGCGTTGAAAACGAACATTACATTCTCAACGATTACGGTCAGGTTGAACGTCTTAACAACGATTACATTATCGATCCCAAATGTGCCGGTAACGCATTTATAACCAAAACCCTCGCCGGCGAGCCTAAAGACAAATGGGAAAAGAACATCAAGCAGAACCAGGAAACCGTAGTTGCCAAGACCCTCGGCTACACGATGGAACTCACCGCCTTCACCTATACTGAAAAAGTCAAAACGACCACCAAAGATGAAGAAGGCAACGAAATCGAAGTCGAAACCGAAGTCGAAAAAGAAATCCACGAGCCTAACTACGTCGAAATAATCAACACCGTCGTTGATAAATACTACCCCGGCCTTATGAGAGGCAACGCCATCGACATCGACTATGACGAGCTTCGGAAACAGGCTGAAGACGAAGTTAAGCAGGAATTCATCAATAAGATCGATAAACTCTATAAAGAAAACATCCTCAACCCCGCATACGGCGAAAAGATAAGATCTCAGGTCGTTGCAAAACGCTCCAAACAGATCAAAGAAGAAGCCGAGCGTTCCATTATCGAAGAATATCTCTCCCTTACCAAGAGAAAACTCAAAACCATCCTTACCGCGCAGTATAAAGAAGAGAATCCCGACCTTTCCGCCGACGACATCGAAGCGATGGTCAACGAAACTCTTACCGAGGAATACATAAACGAACAGCTTTATATTATCAACTCCGAAGAAGAGATAAAAGCCGAAATCGACGATATGTATGATTACATTCTCGATGACGAAGTTACCACCGCGATCAACGAAGCAGTCGGAACTCCCGAATATGAAAGAGAATTCGAGAAGCTTAAACAGTCCGCTCAGTATAAAAAAGACCTTGACGACATGCTCACCTATGACGCCCCCGCCGAAACCGAAGCACGTTTCGACGAACTCATAGCCGTTCACATTGCCGAATACACCGACAATATGAAGGTCGAAATGAACGATGCCATCAAGACCGAAATCGAGAAATTCATCGCCGACAATAAAGAAACCTTAAAACTCACCGACAATCAGATCCTTTGCAAGATCGGTTTCCTTGAAGAAGAAATCGTTGAAACTCCCGAAGGCGAAGAATCCACCGAAGAAAAAGCCGAAGGCGAAGAAGGCGAAGACGAACCCAAAGAGCCCACTTACAAACCCAAATACGAATCCGAAATTGCTTATTTCGACTTTGTATTCACCGAAAAATGTCTTGAAGTATATTACAAGATATTCGGCGTTCCCGACGGACTCTGATACCAAGTAGAAAGAACGTAATGTAAAAACAATCCCGCGGTGCTTACCGCGGGTTTGCTTTTTTTATATTTAATTAAATCAGGCAGTATAGTTATCAAAGTAGCCCTGAATCCAAACGATAGGAGTGCCTTTATCGCCGCTGCCGGAGGTAAGGTCGCTTAATGATCCTATGAGGTCGGTAAGGCGTCTTGGCGTAGTGCCTTCCGAAACCATTTTACCGAAGAGGTCTTTATCTTTGCCGCGAATATATTCGCTTATTGCGTCCTTGAGCTCGGCACCGGAAAGGTTTTTAAAATCGTTATCGGCGAGGTATTTAAGCTTGACTTCGTTGGGAACGCCGACAAGGCCTTTGGTGTGCGCGGGAGAAACGACGGGGTCTGCGAGCTCCCATATCTTCCCTACCGGATCCTTGAACGCGCCGTCGCCGTAAATCATAACTTCAACGTTCTTTCCGGTTGCTTCGTTCAATCCTTTTGCAATGCGTTCGACAACGCCTTCGCATTCTCTCGGGAAAAGCTTAACGGTATCTTCGGTGGACTTGTTGCTTCCGAGAAGGCCGTATTTTTCGTTGAATCCGCTTCCGTTTACAGATTCGGAAAGCACGTCGTCAAGACCGTAAACAAGCTTTGCGCCGGCGGCTTTGAGCAAACGTTTGCTGCGCTCGCGTGAATGGATGTCGCAGGTAAGAACGCAATCGGTATAATCAAGTACCTTTCTGCAATCGTTGGCAAGAATGATTTCCGCTTCGCAATCCTGCGATTCGATAAGCTCACGGTAATAGCTTATATAGTCGATACCTGTGAACGGATGTCTGCTTTCGCCGAAAAGTTCGCGGAATTTCGCTTCGGTAAGAACGTCGCTCCAAGGGTTGACGCCTGCGGCATCAAGCGAATCGAGGTCGATAAGATGGTTTCCGACTTCATCGGAAGGATAGGAAAGCATAAGAACGATTTTCTTGGCTCCCCTTGCGATACCTTTAAGACAGATAGCGAATCTGTTTCTGCTTAATATCGGGAAAATAACGCCGAAGGTTCCTTCGGGGAACTTTTTCTTTATATCCGCCGCGATATCGTCAACGGTAGCATAGTTGCCCTGCGCTCTCGCTACGACAGCTTCGGTAACTGCAACGACGTCTCTGTCGCGCATTTCGATATTTTCGCTTTTAGCGGCGTCCAGAACGCTGTCGATAACGATTTGAGCGATATCGTCGCCGCTTCTGATTATAGGTGCTCTTACACCGCGCGATACGGTGCCGATAAGTCTTTCTTCCATAAATATATCCTCCGAAATTATTATTGACATTTTGCTGATATTATTATATTATCTTCTTTAGTATAAGTCAAATTATTATTTGTAATGTTTATATAAGGTGATTTTATGGATATTCGTCTTGAATTATACAGAACGTTTCATACCGTCGCGGTATGCGGCAGTTTTTCGGAAGCGGCAAAAAGCCTGTATGTAACCCAGAGCGCCGTAAGCCAGCAGATTTCGGCACTTGAAAACCAACTCGGGACCATTCTGTTCAAAAGAAACAGGAAAGGCGCACAGCTCACCGAAAGCGGCAAGCTTCTTTTCTCATATACCGAAAAGTCTTTAGGTGCGATCAACGATGCGGAAGGGTTATTTACAAGATTACGCGACCTTGATGAAGGAAGCCTCAAAATCGGCGCAGGCGACACTATAACGCGCTACGTGCTTATTCCCGCACTAAGGCTCTTTCACGAAAAATACCCAAAAATCAAAGTCGAGATAGTCAATCGCGTAACCTCGGAAACTTTAAAAAAACTCGAAGCAGGCAGCGTCGACGTCGCTTTCATAAACCTTCCGATAGATCAGGATAAATACAGCGGCATAGAGATTTTCGAAGCAGGAGAGCTTCACGAGATTTTCGTGGCGGGAAAAGCATATACATATTTAAAAGACAAAACTTTATCCGCCGACGAACTTGCTTCCCTGCCTCTCGTTATGCTCGAGCCGAAATCTAACACGAGGAAGAGTGTCGATGATTTCTTATCAAAAAACAACGTCGTTTTAAAGCCCGAGTTTGAGCTCGGCTCCCACGATCTGCTTTTCGATTTTGCCGAAAACGGCTTGGGTATCGCCTGCGTTACGGAGGAATACGCCGAAAACTATATACGCGAAGGCAGAATATTCAAAATCAATACCGACTTTGTATTACCTTCGAGAAAAATAGGCATCTGCACAGTCAGAAACAGCAAAATTTCTCCCGCCGTCGAGAAGTTTACCGAAATGTTCGTATAATTAAAGGGGCTTTAAAAACAACGTTTTTAAAGCCCCTGATTCGTTTAGAACAATTGCCCCGGAAGCTTAAGCTTCTCTTTTTTGGGGAACTGTTTATCAAACTCTTCGACGTCGCTGTCGCTTACGTAATATCCCGAAGGCGTTTGATATACACCGGTTATTCCGTCAAGATACCCGTGCTTCAGCTCTTTGCAGAGAAAGAACGATGAATCGGCGTCTTCCGGCAAATCGTGATATCTTATTCCGAATTCACGCGAATAAGTAAATCCGCATTTACCGTAAAAACGGATATTCCCTTCGAACAGTACCGCACCGTATCCAAGTCCGGCTGCTTTTTCAAGCGAGTAATCCAAAAGCTTTTTACCGTATCCGTGACGTTTCAGCTCGGGAGTTATACAGATAGGTCCCATCGTAAGAATAGGAATCTTTCTGCCGTCGTCGGAATCAATGACAGTTTCCATAAACATATTCTGCCCGATGATTTTGTCATCCATTTCCATAACGAAATCAAGTTCCTTTACGAAAGCAGGATCGTTTCGGAGCATATGTATCACATAATGCTCGCTGCATCCCGGACGGTAAACGTTCCAAAAAGATTCTCTTATGAGGTATTCTACCTCTGCATAGTCTTTTTCTTCTTCCAAACGAATTATAAAGTCATTTTTATTCATTATTTATTCTCCTGAAAATTGTTGACTCAATTGCTTAAAAGCGGGAGATTTGGCGAATTGCGGCAAACCTCCCGGTCAGCCCGCAATTTCCGTTGCGTTGTACTTTTTCAAAAAGCACTCTCCGTAAATAAATATTTATAATCAGGCAAAGCCTAACTATCATTTTATTCCCTACTCTTCGGCAGGGGCTCCGTTTTCCTCGGTTTCGTCGATGGTCTTCTGTACCGAGCATCCGTTCAAAACGTATTGACCGAATCTGAACTCGTTCAATACCTTCAGCGCGGCAATAAGGAACGCGGCAACGAGGAAGAAAATGATTATTTTGATTATCGTGCCTTTTTGACGCTTCTTGTCCTCGTCCTCTTTGTTCGCGATGTTTCTCATCGCCTCCTCGTAACGTTCCATCTTCTTGCGGACGTCTTCGGAGTTCTCGAGATATTTAGTCTGGTCGTATTTGGTCTTATCGTGCAAAGTATGCTCGCGCGAATCGGATACCAATTCAACTTTTTTCGTTTCAAGCGCTTCGGCGGTAGTGTAATTCTTCTGCCAATCCCTTTCCCTTCCGCAAATCGTACACGCTTCGTCGCTGTTCTTATTCTTGTTGCCGCAGCAGCAAAGCCAGCCTTTTTCGCCGAACTGGGGGATAACGACTGTCGGGAAAACAGATTCCGCAGAATCGTAAAGGTTTATTCTGCTGTAAACGAGTTTGCTTATATTGTCGAGATCGGAATATTTATTCGTCTGTCCGCCGACTTTAAGATCAAGTTTTTCTTT
>JAZUJV010000135.1:0-5157 GCA_045642945.1 Eubacteriales bacterium
CTCGACCTCGGCGACAGAAAACTTAAAATAATCGACCTCGCCGGACACACGAAAGGAAGCGTCGCGATACTCGACGTGAACACGAAAACGCTCTTCTCCGGCGATTCGATACAGGACGGCAGAATTTTTATGTTCGGCGCCCACCGCGATATTAAAAAATACCGCGAAACTCTTGCCAACCTGCTTGAAAATTATATTTCCGAGTTCGATATTATCTGCCCCTCGCATTCTTCGGTAACCGTCGAAAAGCCGCTTATCGAAAAGCTCATCTCTGCCGCCGACGATATAATAGAAGGAAAACCCGCCCCCGCTTCCGTCGATTTCCACGGCAAAACGATAAAAGTCCATACCTTCCCGTTCGCAACGTTTCTTTGCGACTGAATGACCGAATAACAAAAAGTGTGCCTTCGCTTCCGAAAGCACACTTATTTTATTTTATTATCCCCCTCGCGAAAGTTCACTTTCGCGCATTTTAAAGTTTTTCGCTTCCTTTTTTCAAAAAGGAAGAAGCTTTTTTGCTTACTTTTTTCATGAAAAAAGTAAGACTAAAATATATTCCCGAATTTCGCGAAAACGTCCTTGCCGCTCGGGTGCGAGATGCGGCTCGCGACGCTGTAAAAATCCGAATGCTCGATAAATCTTCCCGCGAACGCGGCGATGTCGATGAACTCGTTTATATCGTCGGAATCGTGCATGGCGCAAACGCAAAGGAACTTTAAAATCGCGCAAGCCGTAACGAACGCCGCAAACGCCGTGTCGACGCTTTCGCAGTCAAGGTTGTAGGGGAATCCCTCGAAAAGAACGTGATTTGCTATCGCCTTCGCCGCGAACTCCTCGGCATGCGGAATAACGCTAAGCAGATGCTTCTCCGCCTTTTCGAAATTTATAGAAGCGTCCCCGCTTCGAATGTATTTTACCGCTTTTTCGGCGTAAAACCTGATGCTTCCGCTCTTTTTGCCGACGACCTCGGTAAATCCCGCCGCCGCTTTTATCGCGTCTTCCTTGCCGGAAATCGCGCCGATATCTTCACCGCAGCATATTTTATAAACCCTTGCGATCTTGTCTTTTAAAGCCCCGCCGCCGGCTATGATCTCTATGATTTTATGACGCTTTTCGTCTTTTTCGGGCTCGTCGCCGTAGATTTTAAGCCCGCCGAAAGGCGGCTCGAACTCTTCTTCGATAAGCGAAAATTTCTCTTTGCTTTCCAAAAGTAATTCAAGCGTTTTCTCACAGCTGCATGAGGTACAAAGCTCTTTTTTGTTGCCGTAGACCTTGACGGACCTCGGATAAACGCGGCAGATAAGCGGTAAAACGCCTTCGCCTTTTTCCCTCTGCAAAGCGCAAAGCCCGTCCTCGCGAAGCATCGGACAGTCGCCTAAATAGTTCGGGCGGATCGTCGCGTAACAATCCTCGCTCGCCATCTTTTCGACGACGAAAGCGCTGTCGAGATGCCGCCTTAATTCTTCGGAACAGTCCATCCCGAGAAGCGAAAAATATTCTTTTCTGCTGACGTTTATGCCCCACCCGTCGCAGCACGGATGCCGACACTCGCCGCATTTGCATACGAAATCGCGGTAATAATTCGCCAAAAGAACTTTTTCCATATATACCTTCGAAAAATAGATTTTTCGCGCGTATTATATTACAGCAAAAAACGAAAATCAATAGTATTTTTCTTGAAATTTAATAAAAACCGTGATAAAATTACAAAAAAACAAGGAGTTTTACGCGATATGAAAAAAATATTAGTTGTCGTCGATATGCAAAACGACTTCGTCGACGGCGCGCTCGGAACGAAAGAAGCCGTAAAAATCGTCCCGAACGTCGTAAAAAAGATAGAAAATTTTAAAGGCGACGAGCTTTTCGTTACCTACGATACCCATTACGATAACTACCTCGAAACCTTGGAGGGCAAAAAGCTTCCCGTCTCCCATTGTATCGACGGCTCCTTCGGCCACGAGCTTAACGCGGAAGTCAAAAAAGCTTTGGAGGGCAGGGAATATAAAGATGTGATAAAAGCGGGCTTTGGCTCCTTCTCGATGTCCCGCTCGCTTAAAGACCGCTATCCCGGCGAGGAAATGGAAATCGAGCTCTGCGGCCTTTGTACCGATATCTGCGTCGTCTCGAACGCGCTTATAATGCGCGCCGGCTTCCCGAACTCGAAAATAACCGTCGCCGCCTCCTGCTGTGCCGGCGTAACGCCCGAATCGCATAAAGCCGCCCTCGCTACGATGCGCGCCTGCCAGATAGACGTAATAAACGACTGATATGATAAAACCTATAAACCGCGATATCTTTATACTCTCGAAAAAATCTCTCCCCGCGTCGTCTTCCGACGTTCCGACTGCTGCCGACCTTCTCGATACGCTTAAAGCCAACTCCGAAAGATGCGTCGGCATGGCGGCGAATATGATAGGCGTGAATAAGAGAATAATCGCGTTCAACGATGAAGGCGAATACGTCCTTATGCTGAATCCCGAGATAATCGCGAAAAAAGACCCCTACGTTACCGAAGAAGGCTGCCTTTCGCTCGATGGCGTAAGAAGCACAAAGCGCTATAAAACGGTAAAAGTCAGATGGCAGACGACCGATTTCAAAACGCGTATAAAAACCTTCTCGGGCTTCACTGCCGAGATAATCCAGCATGAAGTCGACCACCTCGACGGAATCATTATATAACAAAAAGCGCACCTCAGAAGAGGCGCGCTTTTTCTCGAAAAAAGTAAGGCTTTATTTCTTCGACGGTAAAATAAACAATCTCGAAACCTCGGCTTTATACTCGGCGTAATCCGTTCTTCTCGCGCTCTGACGCTTTTCCATAAGCGGAATGGAAACGACGTTGAAAAGAAGAATAATGCTTAAAGCGCCGACGCAGTAATACCATTTTTCCGAAGAATAGGGAAGTACCGCGATGAAAACGCCTACCCAGACGGTCATCTCGCCCAAATAGTTCGGGTGCCTCGAAAGCCCCCAAAGCCCGTTCCGGCATACCTTTTTCTCTTTTACGCTGCCGAGAAAAGAATGCATCTCTCTGTCCGCGAAAAACTCCAAAGCTATTCCGATAAGGATGATAATGTCGCCGAAAACCGATAAAGGCCCTATTCCCTTGACCGCCTCGAAAAGCGGTAAAGTCCCGCCGAAAACGACGAGCGTCGGAACGTAATGTATCCCGAAAAGGTTGATGATAAACCATAAGAAAGGCGGGTTTTCGTCCCTGAATTTTCTGTATCGCCAATCCTCATAGTCAAACCCCGTCGTTACGCTTACCCAGTTCGCCGTCAGTCTGAAGCCCCAGAGGTTAAAGACGAAAAGCAAAATTATCTGCCATACCGAAAACGCCTTGTGGACTGCGAAAAGGTATGTCGACGCGACCATCGGATAAACCGACCAGTAAGGGTCGTAGACGCTCGAATTTTTGAATATGACCGAAAATATAAACGCCATGAGCGTCGCCGCGGCGTCGAAGATAAAGAATCTTAAAATCTCCTTTTCTCCGCCCGCCCCGAACGAGTCAAACCCGAAAATCAGCCCCACCGCCAAAACTCCGGCGGCGAACGCGATAACGTAAATTATAAGAAATATCCCGAGATCTTTAAGCTTCTTGCTCAAAACTTATCCCCTCGTTTTAAAATCCTTCAAAATTTCTTTGACGGCTTCGTGAATGACCTCGCAGGTCGCCTTTTCTAGTCCTCTTTCGGCGTAGAACGCGTCGTCGAGGTCCGGCGAAAGCTCTTTAAGGTTCGCGAGCGTACAGAAGATCGTGCAGGCGGAAAGATAAGAGCCGTTGATGCTCGCGTGCCCTCCGTCGGGCGCGAAAAGATTTATCTCGGGATGCGAAAAACGTACCTTTTCCCAAACCAGCCCCGTCGGCGCGAGCCAGCATCCGTATTTGTCGCGCTGCTCGGAGTAAGCTTCCGCGACGGCTTTCTGCGTGTCGGGCTCGTCTCTGTGCGCCCACGTCATATAAAGACACGCCTTCGAATCGGTCTGTCCGACAAGCTCACAAATAGCGTCGATGTCTTCAATTATGGACTCTTTGCTCTCGAAAGGATGCGCCTTGTCCTGCAAAACTATCGCGTCGTATTTGCCGTATTTTATGTTGTATTTGTCTTGGATCTGCTCAGAATGCCATTTAAGCGACATCCCGCCCGTCGTGAGCATCACGGCGTCGACCTCTTTGCCGAGGCACATTCTGTAAAGCTCCGCCACCATGTGCGGGACCTCGTTGTAATAGGTGTGGCTGTTGCCGATGAAAAGATACTTTTCCATTTTTATCCTCCGAAAATTTTATTTTCTCGTAATTTTTATGCCGTTTATCTCAATTTCCGCGCTCTTTAAAATAAGGTGTAACCCACAAGCCTCGCGGTAGGAAAGCGTTCTTTCTTTTCCGTTTACGCTTAAAACCGCCGACTTCGTTTTTTCGTCCGTCGAAAGCGTTAAACCAAATTCTCCGTCCGGCGTAAAGCCCAAATCAACGGCGTGTTCGTCCGAAAATACCGTCGGCTTGCCGTAGTCGAAAAACAAAGCTATCCTTTCGTAATCTCCGACGACCTTCCCGCTCATTTCAAGAAGGTAATCGGGGTTGTTTTTAATAATGTGCTCGCGGAAAAACTCGATGACCTTGTAAGTTTCCGCCCCCGCCTGAAGATGACATTTTCCGTCCTCAAGCCATACGCTCGCCGTGGAATAACCCGTGCTCCCGCCGTCAAGACAAGCCCATCCGAGCTCGGATATCCTTCTCCCGACGGGGAAATTCTCTTCGTAAATGATCTCGCCGCTCTTATATTTCGGGTCGAAAATCTTATAGTCAAAGTCCTTCGTCAAGTCGAAAGTCTTTTCCTCGCGCCCGCTGACGTAAATGGCTTTGACGTTCGGCGAATTCAAAAGTATCGGGTTCGCGCCCCAGCCGAAAGTCTCCTTGTACCAATAGTTCGGGCAGGGCCAAAGTAAAATTTCGGGGTCGACGAGCGAGAAAAACTCTTCCGATCCTCCCCAATATCCGTGGTGCGCGACCTGGAACATGTCGCATTTGAAAATTTCTTTTTCAAACCTCTTGCAAAAGATTCCGCAAGCAGGCGCCTCGGTGTCGGCAGGGAAGAGAACGACCTTTCCCTCCGCCTCCATGCGTAAAACGAGCGACGAGTTGTTAAGCGCCTT
>JAZUJV010000136.1:0-4038 GCA_045642945.1 Eubacteriales bacterium
TTTTTCAATGCCCCTTTATCTTTATGTGTTTTTTGTATTTTTCCGCGAAAGTTTACTTTCGCGCATTTTAAAGCTTTTTTGCCTACTTTTTTCTCGAAAAAAGTAGGTTAATCTTGTATTCCCAATTCCTTAACGTACTCATCCAGCGTGTAAGCTCTGCCGAGCTCGACGCTCTTGTCGTGGATTTCCTTCGCCGCCGTGCGCCCGACGAAGCGGAAGTGCCACGACTCGTAGATAATGCCCGTGATTTCCTGCGTTCCCTCGGGATATCTTAAAATAAACCCGAATCGGTATGCGTTTTCCTCCATCCATAAAGCCGTCTCGCTGTGGTCGAAAAGGTGGACGTTCGAAAGGTCGACGTTGTTCATGTCGCAGGTCAAGCCCGTCTGGTGCTCGCTCGTGCCGGGTCTCGTCGAATAGGTCAGAACCTTTGCGATGGCTTCTTCCTCCGTCGCGTACTTGCCGCTCTTCATCTCGTCCTCGAGATAGTGGTTGAACCACCAGTTCTGCGTGTCGTAGGAGCGGTAAGCGTTCGTTACGCCCATGCCTTTATATCCGTTCGCCTCGGCCTCTTTGATAAACGCGTCAAGCGCCCTTTCCGCGACGAAAACCATCTTCGAACTTCTGCCTTCGCGCATATTCTTGCAGTCGACGAGGTTTGCGGGTACGTCGTTTTTAGTTAGCGGATGCGCCGCGTTCACGACGTAAACGTATTGTAATTCGTTTTCCGGCTGAACGTATTGCTCATAGTCGGTCATGTCTATCTTGTAGGTTATCCCGATGGATTTTTCAAAATCTATCGTCCGCTCGGGCTGCTTGAAATCACTCTTGTATTCGCTGACGGGCTCGCTGCTTTCTTCTTCGCTCGATTCGGCGCTTGCTTCGGCGCTTTCCTCCGCCGATTCTTCTTTACTCTGCTCCGGCTCGGAGATAATAGAGCTTTCCGAAATCTCTTCCGAAACTGCGGATGAAGTGCTTTCCTCGCCACCGCAGCCTGTCGCCACCGCGATTATCGCGACGATAAGACCTACGCAGATAAGCGCGAAGAATACGGCTATGTAAAGATATCCTTTGCTTTTCTTCTTTTTCTTTGCCATTTTATGATCCTTTCGCGGCTTTCAAAAGCTCTTCCGCCGCCGTTTTAATGTCTTCTTTGCCGAGAACGCTGCTCCCCGCGACTAAAACGTTAGCCCCCGAGAGAACGCATTCTCTCGCGTTTTCGGCGCTTACTCCGCCGTCGACCGAAAATTCTATGTCAAGATTCTCGCTCTTCGCGACGTCGTAAAGATATTTCACCTTCGCGAGCATCTCGGGCATAAATTTCTGCCCGCCGAACCCGGGCTCGACAGTCATGATAAGCACAAGGTCGCAAAGCGACAGATATGGGAGCAAAACCTCGGGCGACGTCCCGGGCTTGATCGAGATCCCCGCCTTTTTTCCGCAGGCGTGGATCTTTTTAAGCGTGTCGAAAACGTTGTCCGTAGCCTCGTAGTGTATGGTTATGATGTCCGCGCCCGCCTTCGCGAAATCCTCTATGTACCTCGCGGGCTCGGTTATCATAAGATGTACGTCGAGCGTCAGCTCGGTGCATTTCCGAAAAGATTTTACGACGGGCTGACCGAAGGATATGTTCGGCACGAAGACTCCGTCCATAACGTCAAGGTGTAAATATTCCGCTCCGCCCGCTTCCGCTTCCGCTATCTGCGGCGCCGCGCAGGCAAAATCACAGCTTAATGCCGACGGAGAAAGTTTTATACGTTTCATGTTCGCCACTCCGAAAATTCTGTCATATTATGTAATGTAAAGTAAGGCGGCGCGTATGCCGGACCCGACGTCGAAAGCAAAAGAATAAATATTTCTTCCGCCATCCGCCGCCTTTATATATTATCCCGAAATCCGTCAAAAGTCAATAAAAAAATAGTCGAAAACCCTCGGTAAAATGCCGCTTTCCGCCTCACCGTAATAAAACAAAAGCGCGTCATAGTCCTTCTCCCGCAAAGCTTTTTCGATGTCGTCCCTGTCAGAATCCGTAAGAAACGCCGAAATATAATTTTTCTTTGCCAAAAACTTTTCACAAGCTTTTCTATTATCCCCGTTTTTCAAAAGTTCTTCGCCGTTTTTAAAAAACAAACCGATGCAAAACGCGTTCACAAGCGAAAAATAAATAATAAAAAGCGCCAGCGCGAAAGCGATATAAGTGCTTCTCATCTAATTTCCTCCCTGATTTTTCCTCGGCTCTTTGTCTTTCGGCAGAACGCTCATCTTTCCCGTCCGCTCGAGAACGATTTTTTCTACCTCGTCAAGCGACGCATAGCCGTTTATCCTCATCTGCGCCGCCGCGTCCTCTTCCGATATCCGCGTCATTTCCAGATTTTTCTCGATAAAAGCGCCGTTTTCAAAAAGAATTATAGGCGTTCCGTTAAGAAAATTCCCGAATTTTCTGCTCTTTTTGCTGAAATGCGATACGATAACTTCAAAAGAAGATATCAGCGCGAGCGGCAAAAGCCCGTGTAAGATCGGCACCCCCGCGTCGGTAACGGGTAATACCGCGAGTTCCGAAAGCAAAACCGTCGTAACGAGCTCCGAAAGCTGCATTTCGCCTATCTGCCGCTTGCCCATAAGCTTCATCATCAGCGTCAGAAGTATATAAAATATGATAGCTCTTACCATTATAACGCTCATATAAAAACATTTTCCCCGCCTTTTCCCGATTTATACTTGAAAATCGCGTCAAAATGCGCTAAAATATTAAAAATGTCATTCGAGGGAATTATTATGGACCACGCCGAAAAAGCAATAGAATATTTTAACGGCGGTGCCAACTGCGCCCAATCCGTCTTCGCCGCCTACTCCGATTTAACGGGTATCGACGAGACGACGTCTTTAAAGCTTGCCTCCTCCTTCGGCGGCGGAATGGGGAAACTTCGCGAGGTCTGCGGCGCGCTTACCGGCGCTTTCGCCGTCGTTGGCGCGCTCTACGGCTATGCCGAACACGACCAGAAGGCGAAGGAGGAACACTACGCGCTTATACAGTATATCGCCTCGGAATTCAAAAAAGAGCATAAAACTTATATCTGCCGCGAGCTGCTCGCCGGAATCCCGAACACGGAAGGGAAGTCCCCCGCCGTCCGCGACGCGAAATATTACGCCGTCCGCCCCTGCGCCCGCTTCGTGCTGACCGCCTGCGAAGTGCTCGATAAAGTGATTTCCGATAAGGAAAAAGAGAATAAAAAATAAGTCCCGAAAAAATTTTTATTTTTTTTAAAAAAACTCTTGCAATTTGCTTTACGTTATGTTATTATATTCAAGCGCGCTGACGCGAACGTTACGGCTCGGTAGTTCAGTTGGTTAGAACGCCGCCCTGTCACGGCGGAGGTCAAGGGTTCGAGTCCCTTTCGAGTCGCCATCTTTTATAAAAGATTTGACAGGTCCCGTTAAAATCAAAAACTACGCGGATTTAGCTCATTTGGTAGAGCGCCACCTTGCCAAGGTGGAGGTAGCGGGTTCGAACCCCGTAATCCGCTCCAAAAACGGTTTCCGTGGCGCCATAGCCAAGCGGTAAGGCAGAGGTCTGCAAAACCTTTATTCCCCAGTTCGATTCTGGGTGGCGCCTCCAAAACGTTAATTATCTCTTATATATAACCCAAGTTTTTATGCTGATGTGGCACAGGTGGTAGCGCACATCCTTGGTAAGGATGAGGTCATGAGTTCGAATCTCATCATCAGCTCCAAAAACGGCTCGGTAGTTCAGTTGGTTAGAACGCCGCCCTGTCACGGCGGAGGTCAAGGGTTCGAGTCCCTTTCGAGTCGCCAATATGCCTCTGTAGCTCAGTTGGTAGAGCAGGAGACTGAAAATCTCCGTGTCATTGGTTCAATTCCGATCGGAGGCACCAGCGGATTTAGCTCATTTGGTAGAGCGCCACCTTGCCAAGGTGGAGGTAGCGGGTTCGAACCCCGTAATCCGCTCCAATTTTTACTCCCGGGTAGTTACATAGCGTATTTCGGTGTAAAAGCGACTTTTTAAGGAGTAAATGAATA
>JAZUJV010000137.1:0-8574 GCA_045642945.1 Eubacteriales bacterium
GTTATCTATAACGACGGCGTTATAGAATACGGCGACGTTTTGGCAAGAAGCTATAATAGTGTTATAGCAAGCTCGCTCGCCGTCGAATTGGGCGATAACGAAATACCCGCTCCCGACGATTGGTGGGCTCCCGCAAAATAAAGTTTAAAACGGCATAACAAAAAGGACGTATCTCGGTACGTCCTTTAATTTTATCTTATTCCCCGCGAAAGTTCACTTTCGCGGCTTTAAAAGCTTTTTTGCTTACTTTTTTCACGAAAAAGTAAGGCTTTTTTCAAAAAGCGGCGCGCATTTTAAAGCTTTTTGGCACACCTTTTTCACGAAAAAGGTGTGAAACGCGTCCCCTATTTCCCGAACGCCTTGTTCATCGCCTCGTCGCGGGAGATGCCGAGCACGGCGGCGAGCTCGCCGAAGAGAAGGTCAGAAGCCTTTTTAAGATACCGTTCGTCGATTGCGGAAAGCTTTTTGCGCTGTTTTAAAAGGATGTCGCGCTTGACGCGGATGGAATGGACGAGAACTGCAAGCGTTTTCGCGTCGTGCTGTTTTATGATAGCGTCGTATTTTTCGATAAGCTCGCGCGGGACTGAGGAATAAAAAATATCCGTCTCAAGCTCGTTTATCTTCGCGATAAGCTCTTCCGCATCGCGCTTTTCGAGCACGGGGCGCATAAAAATCGTGGGATTTTCGACGGGGGTATAGATAACACAGCTCGAATAGAGCGGCGAAAGCCGATAACTGTTGACGTTTTCGCCGCCGAAAGGCCTTGCTTCAAGCCCGTCGACGCGGCAAACGCCGTTTTCGCCGTAAACGATCAAATCGCCGATGTTAAACATAATACGCCTCCCCGAAAAACAAGTTCGTTCACATCTTATATAATATATTAACATAATTCGAACGATTTTTCAAGGAAAAATGCCGACTTTTTCATCGGCGTTTTGACGAAAAAAGCTTTATAAAATCGGTTTTCGACGAATAATTTAACAAACAAAGCCGCTTTGTGTATGAATATGCAAAGACTTATACATATTTTTTCCGCACAAACCGATAGGGCAGGGGGCTTGTTAAATCGCGAGCAAAGCCTTCTGTAAAGCGTCGCTGACGATCTTGTGCCCGCGCTCGTTGGGGTGCATCCCGTCCGCGCAGATATATTCGCCGAGCCCGCGGCGGCATAAAAACGAGCTTCGAAGATCGATTATCGGGCATTTCGCGATCTTCGCGATGCTCTCGGAAAGACGGCTGTAATATTCCTGCCACCGCCCGAGCATGCTGACCCCGCCGAGCCAGGATAAAATGTTCGCCCTGTCAAGCCCTTTGGAGATCCATTCCATAAACTTGTCGGAATCAATGGGAACGAGAGTGCAGACCGCGACCTTTGCGCCCTTCGACCGCGCGAAATCTATCATTTCGCCGTAGGTCTTTATAAATTCTTCCTCCGGCGTGGCGCAAAGGAACTCGCCCTTCGGGTTTTCGGAAACCGCCTTCCAATCGTAGTTGCAGTCGTTCCCGCCGTATTCAAGCACGACGAGCGTGTCGCTTTCGTCGTCGCCGAGCGTCGCTTTCATAATTTCAAGCCCCTTGCCGACAGTCGCGCCCATCTTGCTTTCGTTGGCGACGGTCAGCCCGCTCGAAACGATGTCCGAAAAATCGTATCTGTTGATTTTGTATCTGCCGAGCTCTTCGTTGTAAACGACGCCCTTTAAAATCGAGTCTCCGTAAATTTTCACGTTTTTCATGTCTGCTCATCCTTTCGATGCCGAAATGTTACCAAAAATTCGTTTGCTTTACCACCCACACCGCCGAAAAACAACTCTCCTCGTAGGGACACTGTCGGTAGAGTTATCAAAAGTCAACTCTACTGTCAGTAGGATTTCTTGTGTTTGCAACGGTTTTCGGGTCTTGACAAATGACGCCTCCTTGTGATATTATGGTTTTCAAGGAGAGATTTCCCATGAACGATTATAAACTGATAATTGCGAAAAATATTACGAAGCTCCGTAAAGCCGTGCCGATAACCCAAGCCGAGCTTGCCGAAAAGCTCGATTATTCCGAAAAAGCGGTCAGCAAATGGGAACGCGGCGAGTCGCTTCCCGACGTCGCGACGCTTAAAGCGATAGCCGATACCTTCGGCGTAACGGTGGACTACCTGCTCGAAGAGACCCACGAGGACGAAAAATCCAAAGGCGTCCCGCGCCAGCTCCGCACGAATCGAATCCTCGTCGCGGGGATGTCCTGTATGCTCGCGATACTTATCGCGACGGTCGTCTTCGTCGCGCTCTGGCTCTCGACGGATATAAAAAGCTGCTGGCTCGTCCTGACCTATTCCGTCCCAGCCTGCGCGATAATTCTTATCGTCTTTAACTCGATCTGGGGCGAAACGAAATATCATTTTATCTTTATCTCGCTCCTGCTCTGGAGCGCCCTCGCCTGTATCTATCTGACAATAGGCAACTGGTCCTATTGGCCGCTCTTCTTCATCGGCATCCCCGGGCAGGCCATAATCCTCATGTGGTCCGGCATAAAAGCAAAGTTTTTCAAAATTACAAAAAAGAGCCGTATTTAGCGGCTCTTTTTTCGCGGCATTAAAAGCTTTTTTGCCTACTTTTTTCACGAAAAAAGCAGGGCGGTTCCTTTTCCCGAAAAGGAACGTCGTTTTTTATTTCCCGAACTTTATCTTATATGCCGTGACGGTGTTGTCAAGCAGCATGGCGATCGTCATAGGCCCGACGCCGCCGGGAACGGGGGTGATGAAGGATGCCTTTTCGGCGCAGCTTTCGAACTCAAAATCGCCCTTAAGCTTGCCGTCGACGCTCGTGATGCCGACGTCGATGAGCACGGCGCCCTCCTTGACCATGTCGCCCTTAATCATCTCGGGCTTGCCGCAGGCGGCGACGAGAATGTCCGCGTTCTTCGTGAAAGAAGCAAGGTCTTTCGTCCTCGAATGGCAA
The DNA here is from genome assembly GCA_045642945.1 of Eubacteriales bacterium. Lineage (GTDB taxonomy): Bacteria > Bacillota > Clostridia > Oscillospirales > CAG-382 > Coliplasma. Next base: position 2,946 of record JAZUJV010000137.1, read on the forward strand.
ACCGTAACCGTGCCGTTCGCCGCGAGGAGAAGAGACGCCATCGGCTTGCCGACGATGTTGCTCCTGCCGACGACGACGCAGTTTTTGCCGCCGGCGTCTATCGAATATTCTTTCAAAAGCCTCATAACGCCCGCGGGAGTGCAGGGCATAAAGCGCGGCTTGCCGAGGTTTAGACACCCGACGTTGTATGCCGAAAACGCGTCAACGTCCTTGTCGACGCTTATCGCCGCTATGACGCGGTCGGCGTTTATCTGCTTCGGAACGGGCATCTGGACCAAGATCCCGTCGACGTTTTCGTCGGCGTTAAGCTTGCCGATAAGCGCCAAAAGCTCGTCTTCGCCCGTGTCTTCGGGAAGCAGATATTCAAGCGACGTGATGCCTACGAGCTCGCAGGCTCTTTTTTTGTTCCTGACGTAGACCTGCGACGCGGGGTCCTCCCCGACGAGAATGACCGCCAAAGCCGGCGCGCGCGATCCGTCCTTCGTAAGCTCTTTTATCTCTTCCGTCGTCTCCGCCTTGCATTTCGCGGATACCGCTTTTCCGTCGATTATAGTCATTTTTCTTCCTCCGTTTCGGGCTCTTTCTGCTCTTCCTCGCCGCTTTCTTCCTCGGCTTCTTTGTTATCTTCGACGGCGTTTTCTGCTTCGAAAACGCTTTCGTCAAGCGCGTCTTTTTCGTCTTTCACAGCCGCCAAAACCGCTGCGGAGAACGCCGATTTGTATTCCTCCGTCTCCTCCGCCTCGGCTTTCGCCTTCTTTTTGGAAGTTATCGCGCCGATGACGGCGGCGATAACGGCGACAACGCAAAGAATGATTTTATAAATCGAATTCCGACTGTCCGCGGCGATAAGCTCGATGAAAATTCTGAAAATCCCGTAAAAACCGAGATAGAAGAAAAATCCGCATCCGTCGAATTTCTTTTTGCGAAGTATAACTAAAACGGCGATAAGCCCGATAAGGCTCGCGAGAAAATCGTAAATAAAGCTCGGGTGAACGAGATTTCCGCCCGCGATGCCGTCGATATAGGCGTTTTCAAGCTCCATTCTCCATGGCAATTTTTCGACGTTTGCCGTCCAGCCGTAGCCCGACGCACCGAAAAATCTGCCGAAGCATCCGATCATCTGCCCGAGGAACAGCGCGGGCGCGATGGAATCGAGCATCGAAAGCGCCTTGATTTTTTTCGCCTTGCAATAAACCAATACGGCAATAAGCCCGAAAACGAGCGCGCCGTAAAACGAAAGATTGCCCGCGATAACGTTCAAAAACGACTTGCCTTTGTAAGCGTCGAGGTTGAAAAGAATATACACCGCGCGCGCAAAAACGATCGAAACGGGCAGCGTGATAAGCGTAACGTTATAGATATGGTCCGCGTCGATAAGCTCTTTTTTTACGGCTTTGCGGTAGAAAACGATAAATCCGAAGATTATCGCGACGGCGAGCAAAATCCCGCTTATAAGAATCTCCGTCCCGAAAAGCGAAACCGTGTTTTTAAGCTCGAAATTTTCGATGCCGAACCCGGGAAATCCTATTTTGTTCATATTATTTGCTCCTCTTTTTGCTTCTTTCGGCTATGCAGAATACGTGTTTGTCCAAATCTATCTCTCGCGAAAGCGCCTCTCTGACCTCGTCTGCCGTAACGTCCCTTATGACCTCGCGGCAATCAAACGTGTCGTAATCGAGAAAACCCGCCTCCGCCGTTTCGATGGCGGTGTCCTCCGCGCTGTCGAAAAGCGTTATCTCCTCGGCGAAGGTCGCCCGCTTTTCGCGGATAAACTCCTCGTCCGTGAAATATGTCGGCGCCTTTTTCAAAAACGTGTCGATAATGCGTTTTTCGACCTCTTCGGGCTCGTCGCTCGTGCCGTAAAGCGAGATATGCGAAGCCCCCTCGGCGTCGCTGAAACGGGTATAAATATCGTCCTGCAAAAGTATATGGTTTACTTCAAAAAACTCGCTCGACGGCCCGAAAAGCAGATTCAAGCCTATTTTTATCGCCGTCGCCCGCCTGTCGTCGGCTAAATCGTTTGCCTTCGGCGGAGCGCATTTTATCTCGAAAAAATAACGCGGAACGGCAACGTCGGCGTTCACTCTGACGTCCTTTTTGACGACTCCGCCGTCTTCGGAATTTACCAATGTTTTCGGTCGTTTTTTGCCGTCTTGCTTAAAATATTTCGAGACGGTCTCGTCGATTTTCTCGGTTTCCGCCTTCCCGCATACGCAAAGCGACATGTTCGCGGGGATGTAAAAATCGTCAAACGCGCGTTCAAGCGTATTCACGTCAATATCGGCGATAGTCTCTTCCGTTCCCGAAACGGGTAAGGTCAGCGGGTGGTTCTCGAAAAGTGCGGCAAGCGTTTCGCGTGCGCATATAGTCGACGGGTTGTCCTCGTACATTTTTATCTCGCGCGCGATGATTTTTTTCTCCTTGTTTACCGATTTTTCGGTAACGTGAAGTTGTGAAACCGTCGAGAGCAAAACCTCGAGGTTCTCGTAAAAATTATCCGTGCAGGAAAAATAAAAACAGGTGTTTTCAAACGACGTAAAAGCGTTTGCGCTGCCGCCGAGCCGCGAAAAAGATGCCAAAGCGTCGCTTCCGTCGGCGTTTTCAAAAATCTTGTGCTCCAAAAAATGCGCCGTCCCCGAGGGGAAAACGAATTTTTCGCCGCCTTTTTCGTATTCGATGTCCTCCGCGCCGAAGTCGACGCATAAAACCGCGAAGGTCTGCGGAACGTCCTTCGGAACGTAGGTTATTGTCAGTCCGCTTTCGTGTGTTTTATAAAAATATCTCTCGCGTAAATACGCGCTTTCCTTGATTTTAAAGCCGCCCATCAGTCTTCCCCCTCGAGTATATGTTCAAGCTCGGGAACGACCGTGTTTGCGAAAGCGACGACGTCCTCTTTCGTTACCGCGGCGACGGCGCCTATCAGCCTTTCCTGAAAATCCGCCGGCTCGCCGTATAATAATATCGTGTTCATCAACCCTAAATTTCCCGTGAGATGCCCCTCGGAAGCGCGGTACGCGCTTATAAGAGACTTCTTCGCGGTGTCCATGTCGGTTTCCGAAAAATCCCCGCTCTTCATCGCGTCAAGCTCTTTGTAAATCGCCTTTATGACCTTCTCTTCGCTGCCCTTTTCGGTCCCGCATTGAACGTAAACGACGTTCTTCCTGCCGGTTGCCGCGCTCGAACAGAAATAACAAAGCCCCGCCTTTTCGCGCACGTTCACAAAAAGCTTGCTCGTGCTGCCCGCGCCGAAAATCTCGTCGAAGACGAAAGCCGCCGCTTTGCGCTTCATCGTTCCGTCAAGTACGTCCGAAAATCCGAGCGTAACGATACATTGTTCCATGTCCGCGTGCTCGGCAACGCGCTTTACTTCGCTTTTCGCGATATGTGCCGAACAGCTCTGCGTAATGAATTTTCTCGCGGGGAAGTCTATATATTTTTCGGTCAGCTCTGCGACGTATTCGGGATCTGCCTCTCCGGCGTAAGCTACGAAAGCGGGCGCTTCGGCTATCATTTTTTCGAAATAATCATAAACCGTCTGCCCGTCAAGCGCCTTTACGTCCTCTTCCTCGGGGCGCATCCCGCTTATCTCGCCTTTGCAAAGCAAAGCCCTTGCCCGCGCCATCGCGAAAGCGGGCTTGTCCTCGATAAGCGAGTTGATATCGTCGATTATCTGCTTTTTCTTGGTCTCGAAGTTCTCGGCGGGGAAGATACCGCCTTCTTTTTTCGGGTGGAAAAGTATCTCGTGAAGTAACGCCAGCGCCCCTTCCAAAATCTTTTCCCCGTCGAAAGCGAAAGAATCCGCCGTCGCGCTTATACGAAACCTGACGAGTAACGAGTCGTTGTATTTAGACGAATAACTTGATACCGAAAGCGCGTAAAGCTCGTCTTTTACTATCGAAAGCGAGCGTAACGTCGGGTATTTTTCCGTCGGCTGCGACAAAAGCTCCGCGACGAGAAGATATGCCGCCGCCGCTTCTCTGTCGTAGGGAAGCACGAAGGTAAGCATATATTCCGCCGATTTGAAAGCGTCGGTCCTCGCCGAAGCGAATTCTATTCCGTTTTTTAAAGTCTTTCGGTATATTTCCATGTTTTTTCCTTGTTTTCAGATAAGCGCCGCGCTGTCGGCGTCAAGATAAAGCTTCGCGCAGTCGTGGTTTCTTAAAGCCGTCGCGGGACATTCTTCGCTTATTTTGCCGTAAATCGTGCGTTTAACCGCGTTCGCTTTCGTCTTCGCGGGGACTATGCAAAACGCCGCGTCGGCCGCCATAAGCGTCGGAACGGTAAGCGTAAGCGCGAATTTCGGTACGTCGTCAAGCTTCTCGAAGCAACCGTCGTTGACCTGCTGCCGGCGGCATACGTCGTCGAGCGAAACGACCTTGGCTTTCTTGGGGTCCTTAAAATCCGCGACGTGCGGGTCGTTGAAGGCGATGTGTCCGTTTTCGCCGATGCCGCATATAAGCACGTCGCATTTATGCTCCTTCAAAAGCTTCGAATATCTCTTGCATTCCGCCTCGGGATCTTCCGCCGTACAGTCGATATAATCGACGGAAGCGAAAGGAACTTTGCCGAATATCGCGGCTTTAAGAAAATTCCCGAAGCCCTGCTTCGCGTCGGCGGGAAGCCCTACATATTCGTCCATGTGGAACGCGTGTATCTTCGTCCAGTCGATGGTTTTGTCCTCGGTAAGCGCCTTCAAAAAGTCGTTCTGGCTCGGCGCCGCCGCGAAAATCATATTTATCTCGCCTTTTTCGGAAATCTGTTTTTTGATTTCCGCCGCCGCTTCTTCCGCGGCGAATCTGCCCATTTCGTCTCTCGTCTCGAATGCCTTGTATTCAAGCTTGTCGACGCGTCCGTATTTGATAAGTGCCATTTTTATTTCCTCCCAAATATCTCTATTCCGCCGGAAAAGACGTTATATACGTTTATTTCTTCGTCAAAAACCGTAAAGTCCGCGCGTTTTCCTATCGCTATTTCTCCGCGGTCTTTAATCCCTATAATGCTTGCAGGCGTAAGCGTCATCATCCTTACCGCGCTTACCAGATCCGCTCCCGCTTCGCGTGCGTTGCGGACTAATCTGTCCGTCGTCGCGACGCTCCCCGCGAAAGCTTCTCCGCCCGGCATCTTCGCGACGCCGTCTTCGATATAGCATTCCTGCCCGTTTGTCAGCGAGCCGAGAATGGTTTTGCCCTCCGTCTGTCCCGCTCCGCGCATCGCGTCGGTGATAAGAGCGCATTTTTCAATTCCTTTTGCTTTAAAAACGTAGCCGAGCATCGAAAGCGGCAGGTGTTTTCCGTCCGCGATGACCTCGACGGTCAGCCCGTCTATCATATATCCCGCCTCAATCATCCCGGGGAATCTGTAACCGTGCCGTCTCGTCAGCCCGCTCATCCCCGAATAAAAGTGCGTCAGATGGCTGTAACCGCTTTTAAAGCCTTCGAGAACCTGCTCGTAGATCGCGTCGGAATGTCCCATCGACGCGCATATTTTCTCTTCTTTAAGCCTTTTTCCAAGCTCCATCGCCCCGTCAAGCTCTGGCGCGACGGACCACCGCGCTATGATGCCTTTGCCCTTTTCGAGTATCTTTTCGTAATGCTCTCTGCTTGGCGTTTTTAAATATTTCAGATCCTGC
>JAZUJV010000138.1:0-8072 GCA_045642945.1 Eubacteriales bacterium
CTGCTTTTTTCACGAAAAAAGTAGGTCGGTTCCTTTTTCCAAAAAGAACAAAAAAGAAAATCGGCACGCTTAACGCGTGCCGCTGTTGTCTGTTAAACCTATGATATAATCCGCCGAAACTTTATAGTATCTGCAAAGAATGATTAAATCGTCAATTTTCAATTCCGCACGGCCGTCTTCGATGTGACCGTAACCCTGCTGTGATTTGTTTATAAGCTTTCCGATTTCGGCTTGTGTTTTATCGTGGTCTTCGCGTATAGCGCGCTGGCTTTGACGTTAATTCAAATAATCACCTCCGAAATTCGATAATTAGTATAATAAATTTACCATACTCACGAATTGAGTATTGACAAATACTCAATAATTGAGTATCATATTGATAAATAAGGCGTATTTTATGTTTTTTTGTCGTGATACGTCAAATAATCAATTTTAAGGAGAAGAATTATGCCAAGACTCGAAACCAAAAGCGCACAAGTGGCCCCGAATCAGGAACAGAGCACCATCGACCTTTATCAGAAATTCGGTTGGACACTTCTCAGTTCTCAGGAAATTTACAGCAAAGATTCTCACGTCGAATCCAGAGGCGGACAGAACTATTCCGTTACCGAAACCACGAACTACGTAAAGCTTACCTTCCAGCGCGATAAAGATATGCCGAACTACGATAAAATCGTTCCGCTTGAGAATAAGTATTTTGCTCTCGCTAACTCAATTCCCGTCAACGGCGGTGCCGGAAAAGCGCTTCGTGTTCTCGGCATAATAGGCGCTATTGTCGGATTTATTCTCCTTTGCACCGGAAGCACCGGTGGAATTATATTCGGCTTGCTTCTTATCGGAGGCGGCATCACCGGAATCGTTTTCGGCTCCAAAAAGAAGAAAAAAGCCGAGGCTGAATACCAAGTCAGGTATAACGAACATATGGAAAAAATGCGCGCCGTGCTCGAAGAGGTCGATCCTTACTGCTGATGGAATTTAAAAGCCTGAGGTGCCCGTCGTGCGGAGCGCCTATACCTCCCGATAAAGTCGGCAGTCTGTATCATTGCCCGTTTTGCGACAACGAGCTCGTTCCGCAGGAGCCTTGTATAGACGCGGATTATGAAATATCCGGCGGGACTTTGGTAAAATACAAAGGAACGTCCGCCTGCCCGACTATTCCCGCAAGCGTACAGAAGATAGGACAGCACGCGTTTTCGAATACTTATATTACGAAAATGATAATTCCCGATACCGTCATCGCGATTGAAGCGTACGCTTTTTCGGATTGTCCCGAGCTTCAAAGCGTTTATATACCCGCTTCGATACGCGAAATAGGCAACCGCGCTTTTTGCAGATGCTTCAAGCTTACCGACGTGGTGATAGATACCGACGTTTTCGTCAAACGGGAAATTTTCGTCGGAACGCCCGCGCTCGATAAGATTCTCGCGGAGGAACGTGAGGAAAGGTTAAAGACGGTAAGCGAAAACGCGAAGGCTACGGCACAAAGCAAAGGCTGCTATATCGCGACCGCGGTTTACGGCTCTTACGACTGTCCGCAGGTCTGGACGTTGCGTAGATACCGCGACCTTGTGCTTGCCGACAGCTTTGCGGGCAGAGCTTTCATCAAATTCTATTACGCCGTGAGCCCGAAACTCGTTAAACTTTTCGGAAAGAAAAAATGGTTTTCGCGGTTTTTCGGAAAACGGCTTGATAAGTTCGTGAAAAAACTCAATTCCGAGGGATATTCCGATACTCCGTATTGCGATTTCACGTAAAAACGTTGAATAACAAAAAGACGCATCTACGCAATGCGTCTTTTGTTTTATATAATTTTTCCCCGCGAAAGTTTACTTTCGCGCATTTTAAAGCTTTTCGGTTCCTTTTCTCGAAAAGGAACGCGCGTCCCTATTTAATCCTCTTTCTCGCCCCGAGGAAGAGGACGATAACGGCGGCGGCGATGAGGAGGTGGGCGATGCCGTTGTGGTCGAAGTCAAAGACGACGTGAATAAAAGAATCGTGCTTTAATTGGATGAACGCCGCGGGGAGCAGAAGAACGATAGATAGAAGGGGAAGGAGGAGCGACTTTTCGCCGTGTTTGATAAGAGATAACATAATGAGAATAAATCCGAAAACGCCGAGCGCGGAACAGACGGCGACGCAGGGGACGATCATGTTTTTGCCGAAAAACGTTTCGGGGATAACGACGGCGAGCCAAAACGGAAGCTCGGCGGCGTGGAAGATTTTAAGAAGCTTCGGGTCGGGCTTCTTTTCTTTTGTGAAAATGCAAATCCCGAGCAGCGCGAAAAGTGAAGTCGTCTCGATCAAAAGAAAATAGAGGAATACCCAGATCGTTTTTTGCCCAAACTCGCTTCGGATCATATAATGCGCCGCGAATCCTACGAGAAACGAGACGCAGAGACAGATGAAAAACGATATCCAGTATTTCTTTTCCCTGCGCTTTGCCGCGCTCGTTTTTATTAAAACCGCGATAAGCGGGATCGCGACAGCGCCCGCAAAAAGGTCAGTCAGCGCGCCGGTAAGCTCCGCTTCGGTCATCGCAAAGTCCATAATGATCACCTCGATTAAAAATATTATAGCATATTTTCTTCCGTTTGTATATAGAAAATCCGTATACCACAATATATAGAAGCACCCGAAACTTTTTATATAAAAAGTAGATATTTTTTAAAAAATTACTTGACAAACCTTGAAAAACTTGATATTATAATAAACTGCATTATAATACGGATGATATGCCGCTAATTATCTCTGTAATTTGCGGAATTGACTCCCGCCGGATAATGAAACCCGTGGACCGTCCCGCCGAAAAGGCGGAGAAAATGAATGGAGTGATTATTTATGGTGAAGGAACGACTTCTCGGAAAGACCCTTCGAATGTCTTTTTCCAAGAATGATGAAGTTCTCGAAATCCCGAATCTTATCGAGGTGCAGAAGAAATCGTTTAAAGATTTCGTCGAACACGATATCGGCGACGTTTTAAGGGATATCTCGCCGATGGCGGATTATTCGGGCAATCTTATGATCGAGTTCGTGGATTATTCCCTCGACGAAACACCGAAATATACCATCGCGGAGTGCAAAGAGCGCGACCTTAACTACGCTACCCCCTTTAAGGTAACCGTCCGTCTTACCAACAAGACGACCAGCGAAGTCAAGGAGCAGGAGATCTATATGGGTGATTTCCCGCTTATGACAGACAGCGGTACCTTTATAATCAACGGTGCGGAGCGTGTCGTAGTCTCCCAGGTAGTCCGTTCTCCCGGTATATATTATGAAGACGTTGACGATAAATCGGGCAAACGTCTTTTCGCCGCGACCGTTATACCTTACCGCGGCGCATGGCTCGAATATGAGAATGACAACTCCGACGTTTTCTATGTCCGAATAGATAAAAACCGCAAAATTCCGATAACCATCCTTCTTCGTGCGTTCGGCCTCGGTACGAACGAGGAGATTTTAGAGAAATTCGGCGACGAGCCGCTTCTCAAATCCACCTTCGAAAAGGATACTATGCTTGCCGAAGTCGACAAGACCATACAGTCCGGCGGTATGACCAACCCTGTCGACGAAGCTCTTAAAGAAATCTACCGCAAACTGCGCCCCGGCGATCCTCCTATCGTCGAAAGCGCCCAGATACTTATAAATAACCTCTTCTTCGACGAAAAGAGATACGATATCTCTCCCGTCGGAAGATATAAATTCAACTCCAAACTCGCTCTCGCAAAGCGTATCGTGGGCCATACCCTTTCCCGCAACGCCGTATCTCCCATCACCGGCGAGATAATCTATGAGGCGGGCCGCAAGCTTACCAGAAGCGAAGCGGAAGAGATTGAAAACGCGGGTATTTATGAGGTTTACATCCTTGTTGAAGAGGAAGAAAAAGAGACCGAAGTCAAAGTGTTCACCAACAAAATGGTCAACGCTTCCGCCGTTACGGGCATCTCCGACGAGATACTCGGACTCGGTGAATACGTCGCTCTCGAACCCCTTACCAAAATCATCGCCGAAACCGGCATCGCCGACGCCGAAGCTTTCAAAAAAGCCATCGACGAGCATAGGGACGAGCTTATCCCGAAGCATATAACCATCGACGATATCATGGCGTCCGTCAACTATATGATCTGCCTTACCCACGGCGTAGGCAAGACCGACGATATCGACCACCTCGGCAACAGACGTCTCCGTTCCGTCGGCGAGCTCCTTCTCAACCAGCTCCGCATCGGTTTCTCGAGAATGGATAAGATCGTCAAGGAAAAGATGACTACCCAGGATATAGATACCGTTACCCCGCAGTCTCTTATCAATATCCGTCCGATAGTTTCGGCTATACGCGATTTCTTCGGTTCCAGCCCGCTTTCCCAGTTTATGGATCAGGCTAACCCGCTCGCCGAACTTACCCATAAGAGAAGACTTTCCGCGCTCGGTCCCGGCGGTCTGTCGAGAGACAGAGCGTCCTTCGAGGTCCGAGACGTTCACTATACCCATTACGGCAGAATGTGCCCGATCGAGACCCCCGAAGGTCCCAACATCGGACTTATTTCCTCCCTCGCTACCTATGCGAAGGTCAATAAATTCGGCTTCATCGAAGCTCCTTACAGGATCGTCAAAAACGGCATCGTAACCAAAGAAGTAAAATACTTCTCCGCCGACGTCGAGGACGAATTCGTCATTGCCACGGCAAACGAGCCGATCGACGAGAACGGACATTTCCTCAACCGTAAGATCGTCGGCCGTTACAGAGACGAGATCCTCGAATTCGAGGCCTCCAAGATCGACCTTATGGACGTATCTCCGAAGATGGTCGTCTCCGTCGCTACCGCGATGATCCCCTTCCTTGAAAACGACGATAACACCCGTGCGCTGATGGGCTCCAACATGCAGAAGCAGGCTGTTCCTCTTATGATCAACCAGGCTCCTATCATCGCTACCGGTATGGAAAGCAAGGCTGCTTACGACAGCGGCGTTCTCGTTATATGTAAAAACGACGGTCTCGTCGAAAGCGTCGCTTCCGATAAAGTCGTCGTAAGAAGAGATAACGGCATCACCGACGTTTACGATCTTATAAAATTCAAGAGAAGCAACCAGGGCACCTGCGTCAACCAGCGCCCGATAGTCAAAAAAGGCGAAAGAATCAAAGCCGGCGACGTTATTGCCGACGGTCCCGCTACCGATCACGGCGAAATATCCCTCGGTAAGAACGTTCTTATCGGCTTTATGACCTGGGAAGGCTATAACTACGAGGACGCTGTCCTTATCAACGAACGCCTCGTCCGCGATGACGTTTATACTTCTATCCATATAGAAGAATACTATTGCGAATCCAGAGATACCAAGCTCGGACCGGAAGAGATCACAAGAGAACTTCCCAACGTCGGCGACGAAGCGCTCCGCGATCTTGATGCCGACGGTATAATCCGTATCGGCGCCGAGGTCCATTCCGGCGATATCCTCGTCGGTAAGGTTACCCCGAAGGGCGAGACCGAGCTTACCGCCGAAGAAAGATTGCTTCGCGCAATATTCGGCGAAAAAGCCCGCGAAGTCAGGGATACCTCGCTTAAACTTCCTCACGGTGAATCCGGTATCGTCGTTGACGTCCGCGTATTTTCCCGCGAAGACTGCGACATCCTCGCTCCCGGCGTAATAAAAGTTGCCAGAGTTTATATCGCCCAGAAGAGAAAGATCTCCGTCGGCGATAAAATGGCGGGCCGCCACGGTAACAAGGGCGTTATTTCGAGAATACTTCCGAGCGAGGATATGCCTTTCCTTGCCGACGGTACTCCGCTTGATATCGTTCTTAACCCGCTGGGCGTTCCTTCCCGTATGAACATCGGTCAGGTACTCGAGGTCCACCTCGGCAGAGCCGCCAAAGAGCTCGGCTGGAAGGTCATGACTCCGGTATTCGACGGTGCGAACGAAAAAGACATAGAAGAATGTTTAAGCAACGCCAAGCTCTACCGCGATCTCCGCGATGACGAGACCTACGAGGGCAAAGCGCTCTATAAAGAGATTTTCGCCGAGGACGGCTCCGTCGACCACGTCGAAAAGCTCACCCGCGAATGGATAGCCGATAATAAATCCGAATTCGACGAGCTCCGTGCGAAGAACCTCGTTAAAGTCGTCGACGGCAAGACCGTTCTTTACGACGGACGTACCGGCCAGCCGTTCGATAACCCCGTTACCGTCGGTTATATGTACTTCTTAAAGCTCCATCACCTCGTTGACGATAAGATCCACGCACGTTCCACCGGTCCTTACTCCCTTGTTACCCAGCAGCCTTTGGGCGGCAAGGCGCAGTTCGGCGGCCAGCGTTTCGGCGAAATGGAAGTCTGGGCTCTCGAGGCGTACGGCGCTGCATATACCCTTCAGGAAATTCTTACCGTCAAATCCGACGATATCAAGGGCCGTGTAAAAGCCTACGAAGCGATCGTCAAGGGTCAGAACATCCCCAACCCGGGCGTTCCCGCATCCTTCAAGGTTCTGGCGAAAGAACTCCAGTCTCTCGCTCTCGACGTAAGAGTGCTTGACAAGGACAACAACGAGATCCCGCTCAAGGATTACGACGACGACGGCGACGGTCCCGACGAAAGACGTTACAGCGAAGAAGAACTCGGACAGAGCGTCAACGATTTGCCCGATGACGTTATGTACGACGACGAAAAAGGCGTTGCCGAAGGCGACGAGGACGATTCCGTCGAGGATCTCTTCACCGAAGAAGTCTACGTCTACGACGAAAACGACGATAAAGATGAATAAAGGAGATGCGATAAATGGAAAACAACATAGAATTTGAATCCATAAAAATAGGTCTTGCTTCTCCGGAAATGATAAGATCGTGGTCCTACGGCGAAGTCAAAAAGCCCGAGACCAACAACTACCGCACCCTCAAGCCCGAGCGCGACGGCCTTTTCTGCGAAAGGATCTTCGGACCGACGAAGGATTGGGAATGTCATTGCGGTAAGTATAAAAGAGGCGCCCGCTACAAGGGAAAGATCTGCGAAAAATGCGGCGTCGAGATAACCACCAGCCGCGTCAGACGCGAAAGAATGGGCCACGTCGAGCTCGCCGCTCCCGTTTCCCATATCTGGTATTTCCGCGCTATCCCCTCGAGAATGGCTCTCCTTCTCGATATTTCCCCGAAGCTTCTCGAAAAGGTGCTCTATTTCGCTCAGTATATCGTTACCGATCCCGGTACCACCCCTCTTGCGAAATCTCAGCTCCTTACCGAACAGCAATACAGAGAATACCGTGAGAGATACGAAGACGATTTCAAAGCCGGAATGGGCGCCGAAGCCATCAAAAAGCTTCTTTCCGAAATCGACCTCGAAGCCGAATCCGAGAGACTCAAAAACGAGCTTGCCGGCAACCTTCAGGGCCAGCGCAAAGCACGTGATATAAAACGTCTCGAGGTCGTCGAAGCCTTCCGTCTTTCCGGCAACCGTCCGGAATGGATGATACTCGACGTTCTTCCCGTTATTCCTCCCGAAATACGCCCGATGGTCCAGCTCGACGGCGGCAGATTCGCCACCTCCGATATAAACGACCTCTATCGCCGCGTTATCAACAGAAATAACCGCCTTATAAAACTTCAGGAACTTCAGGCTCCCGATATAATCATCCGCAACGAAAAAAGAATGCTTCAGGAAGCCGTCGACGCTCTGTTCGACAACGGCAGAAGAGGCAGACCCGTTACGGGCCCGAGCAACCGCCCGCTCAAATCTCTTTCCGAGATGCTCCGCGGTAAACAGGGACGTTTCAGACAGAACCTTCTCGGTAAACGTGTCGACTATTCCGGCCGTTCGGTTATCGTCGTTGGTCCCGAGCTGAAAATTTATCAGTGCGGTCTTCCCAAAGAAATGGCTCTCGAGCTCTTCAAACCCTTCGTTATGAAACAGCTCGTCGCCACCGGCAAATCCTGCAACATCAAGGATGCCAAAAAGCGCGTCGAGCGTGCGAATCCCGAGGTCTGGGATGCTCTCGACGTAGTAATAAAAGAACATCCCGTTCTGCTGAACCGTGCTCCCACGCTTCACAGACTTTCCATTCAGGCGTTCGAGCCGATACTCGTCGAGGGC
>JAZUJV010000139.1:0-1818 GCA_045642945.1 Eubacteriales bacterium
TTCCTCTCCTCCTGCGCTTCCGCTTCGTCGAAAGCTTTTAAAAATCTCTCGCTGCCGTTTAATTATAAGCTTTCCTTCGGCGGCGTGCCGTTTTCCGCCGAAATAACTCCGGAAAAAGCGGTCCTCACGCTCGAAAACGTCGCCTTCTCGCTTGTTTTCGAGGGCGATAAAATAAAAGCTTACTGCGGCGAATACGAGAGGGAAGTATATGAAACCGATTTCAAAGTCCCCTGCCTGCTTGTAAAAACGCTTCGCAAAATTAAAAACAAGCCTTCGCCCGCTTCCAAAGGTTTATTGACCTTTGCTCTTGACGAAAGCGAGCTTTTGGTGTATTATAACGAAGACAGCGGCGACCTGACCCGTCTGACAATAAAACGAAAAGGAAAAGAATTCACCTTCGACGTGATTTCGGCTCTTGAATGAAATACAGAGTAAGAGCGCTTATAGACCTCGCGTCCGTCCGCGCTAATTACAACTACATAAAATCCAAAGCTGGCTCCTCCCGCGTCTGCGCCGTCGTCAAAGCCGACGCTTACGGCCACGGCAGCGCCGTCATCGCCTCGGAATTACAAAAACTCGGCTGCAAAGACTATGCCGTCGCGTGCTTAAGCGAAGCCTTGGTGCTCAAAAACGCGGGTATAAACGGAAATATCCTTATTTTGGGGCCCACCGACCGTGAGGAAAGCGCCGAAGTCGTCGAAAACGGCTTCATCCAAGCCGTCGACAGCTTCTCTTACGCCCAAGACCTCGCCTCTCACGGAATTGCGAACGTGCATATAAAGGTCGATACGGGTATGTCCCGAATAGGAATATACTGCCATTCCGAAGCCGACGTTTTCTCCGCCGCCGACGAAATCGAAAAAATCTCCAAAATCAAAAACGTTAATATCCGCGGAATATTCACCCATTTTGCCGACAGCGACGGCGAAACCCGCGATTTTACCGATAAACAGTTCGCTTCCTTCAAAGCACTGCTTGCCGAGCTCGAAAAGCGCGGTGTCGACGTCGGAACTAAGCATTGCTGCAACTCCGCCGCGACGCTCCGCTACCCCGAAATGCACCTCGATATGGTCCGCGCGGGGATAATCCTCTACGGGCTTATGCCATCTCCCGCCGTCAAAGACGATAATTTAAAGCCCGCGATGAAGCTTTCCGCCCGCGTCTGCGCCGTTCACGAGCTTAAAAAGGGCGACGTCGTAAGCTACGGCTGTACCTATAAAGCCGAAAAAGATACCAAAGTCGCCGTGATAGCTCTCGGCTACGCCGACGGCTTCTCCCGCGTCTATTCCGGTAAACCTTTTTTAAAGATAAACGGAAAACGCTATTGCACCGTCGGAAAGATATGTATGGATATGTGTATGGCCGATATCGGCGAAGATAACGTGCAAGTCGGCGACGAAGCCGTCGTCTTCGAAAATTCTTCCGATATCGACGCCCTCGCCTCCGCCCTCGGAACGATAAACTACGAGATCCTCTGCTCCCTCAAACACCGAGTACTGTTACAATATAAATAAACCAAAACGCCGTGGCGCAATGTCGCGGGTTGATAAGGCAGTAATTTCAAACACATCAAACCGTAGCATTAGCAAGGGCAAAAGAGTGCCAATCAATCATATTTGGCACTCTTCCTTTTTTGTAATCCACACATTCGATTTTCTTTTTACTATCCGGTACAATATAGCCAAAGGAGGTCGAGAGACTATGAAAGATATCAAAAGGCGGTTGGTACTGGACGATTTTGAGTAAAGATGCTTTGAAATGGAGAAACGATATGAAGACTATAAGCACTTTGGAAAAAATCAATCATCTGCTAACGGA
>JAZUJV010000140.1:0-4522 GCA_045642945.1 Eubacteriales bacterium
AGAGTAGGCAAATACTACGAAACCAACTGCCTCAACGAACAGCAGTACGTTAAGGAAGAGAACATGAAAGTCAGCGCTTATACCGCTTCCGTAGCAAAAGAACTCGGCGGCGATATCAAAGTCGTTTCCTTCATCAAGTACGAACGCGGCGAAGGCATCGAAAAGAGAGAAGACGACCTCGCTGCCGAAGTCAACAAGCTTATCAACGGTTAATAAAGCCTTTGAAATTACAAGTCCCGTCAAAAGCGGGACTTGTTTTTATTATTTTTTCACAAAAGTATTGTAATTTCGAAAAATTTATTGTATATTGTATAGATACAATAAACAAGTCCGGAGTAACAAACTATGTGTTCGTATACCCTCGACGAAGCGAGAGAGTTGAACCGCCGCTACCGCAAAAAGAGCGTTATCACTTTTACGGTATGCGTTCTCGCGATTTGCGCCGTGCTCGCGGCTCTGTTGTGCTTTACTGAAATATTCGCAAAATTCCCTTCCCTTTACGCCGTGTTCGTGATTCTATTCGCGGCGGCGGTATTCTATTCAAAGATATATCTGTTATTTCGACCTTTTGAGTTTAAAGGCAAAGTAACCTATTGCAAAGTCCACGTTGATATGGTGAAAAATATGCCTTCGCATCTTCCGGGCAATACGTACAAAACGCACGACGTCGGAATGATCGATCTGACAGTCGAAAACGAAAAAGGACGCGGCGTATCACGCGATCTTCGGTACACCCATAAATTCGGAGAGATACACGAAGGGACCGAAGTGGTTTTAATGGCGTTTCTCGATATTCCCATAATCCTTTGATATCAAAAAGCGTTTCGAAAGGAATCTCTTATGCTCGCAGAATATCTGCAAACTACCGATCCGGCAGTACAAATAATTACGTCGGTAGCCGTTATGCTTTTCCTCGCGTTCCTTATGACGCGGTTGACGAAGCTTTTAAAATTGCCTAACGTTACGGCATACATAATAACCGGCATACTTATAGGACCGTTCTGTCTCGGTCTCGTTCCGAAAACGGTAATCGCCGGAATGGATTTCTTATCCGATATAGCGCTCGCGTTTATTGCCTTTTCGGCAGGAGAATTCTTTAAATTCGACGTGCTTCGCAAAAACGGCGCGAAGGTTTTGATAATCACGATAGCCGAGTCGCTGATGGCAACGCTTTTCGTGTTCGTCGTAACCTACTTTGTTCTCGGGCTTGAATTATCGTTCTCGCTCGTGCTTGCCGCGCTCGCTTCCGCCACCGCTCCGGCTTCGACGATGATGACGATAAGACAAACGGGAGCAAAAGGCGATTTTGTCGACACCTTACTTCAGGTAGTGGCGCTCGATGATGTCGTAGGGCTTATCGCGTACAGTATAGCCATTTCGGTAGCGTCTTCTTCGATATCCGGCGAAAAGTTCAACGTTATCTCGATAATAAAGCCGCTCGCTTCAAACCTCGGCGTTATTATTCTCGGCTGTGTGTTCGGTATAATAATGAAGCCTCTGCTTCAGAAAAAGCGTTCGACTGACAACCGACTTATAATCACGATAGCGTTCCTATTCGCTTTCTGCGGAGTCTGCGCTCTGCTCGACATCTCTCCCCTTCTCGGATGTATGTCGATGGGAATGGTATATATCAATATCACCGACGACGACAAACTGTTCAAACAGGTCAACTATTTCAGCCCGCCGATATTACTTTTGTTTTTCGTCCGTTCGGGTATGAACTTCGACCTCGAAGCACTGTTCAGTTCTTCCGGCGGAGTCGGCTCTGTATCGCTTGTCGTAGTCGGCGTGATATATTTCATAGTAAGGATATTAGGCAAATACGCCGGAGCGTTTTTGGGTTGCCTTAGCGTCAAAAAAGCCAAAAAGACGAGAAATTATCTCGGATTGGCATTGATACCGCAGGCGGGCGTCGCCATAGGTCTTGCTTCGCTCGGAGCGAGAACTTTGGGCGGAGAAGCGGGAAACACGCTCGTTACCGTCATACTCGCGTCAAGCGTGCTGTATGAGCTTATAGGTCCTGCCTGCGCCAAGCTTTCGCTTTATCTTTCCGGCTCTTATTCCGATAAACTCGAAGACCTCGTCAACGTAGAAGAAACCGACGCGAGCGGTCAGAAAAAGACCTCGCTCGAGCTTCTTATCGAGAGAATACATAAGATACAGGAAGATATCCCAAAACGTGAAGTAAACGAGGAAGAGCAGGCGTTCACGAACGCCGCCGAAGAACAATACGAAAATATCAACGCCTTAAGATTCAGGCGTTTCAGAAGAAAGTAGGCTTTATATATGACAGATCCGATAGTAACCTTATTGGGAGATTGGGCAGCCACACTTACGGTAGGCGCGCTCGCGTTACGAATAGTTCTCTCCGTTATCCTTTCGGCAATAATCGGTTGTGAAAGGTCGAGCAAAAGACATTCCGCGGGTTTAAGGACCTTTATGCTCGTTTCGCTCGTTTCGACCGTTGCGATGATAGTCGACAAATTGCTTATAGCCGATGCCACGGGCGGCATTTACGTTCTCTCTGCGGCAGCTATAATCGGATGCGCTACCATAAGCGTCAACTCGATGCTTTTCTCCTCACGCAACCAGATAAAAGGTCTTACCACATCCGTAGGTCTTTGGGCCAACTGTCTGCTCGGATTATGCGTAGGCGCGGGATATTACACTATTTCGCTTATTATTTTCGTCGTACTTATCTGCTGTCTCTACTTTTTCCCGAGCTTCGAGGTTTATCTTAAAAACAGATCAAACCATTTCGAAATACACCTCGAGCTCACGAGCAGCGCGAAGCTTTGCGATTTCGTTACCACCATACGCGAACTCGGGCTTACCATCGACGATATCGAGACCAACCCCGCATACGTCAACTCGGGACTAAGCGTTTATTCGGTGGCAATATCCATAAGCAGCGAAGAACTTAAAAAATACAAGACCCACAACGAAATAATCGAAGCGCTCAAAACTTTGGATTACGTATATTTCATCGAAGAAATGCGCGGATAGGAGACGTTTATGTTTAACGCAAAGAAAGTAAAAGAAGAACTTGCCGAATGGATTAGAACGTTTTTTGAAGAAAACGGAAAAGGATGCAACGCAGTCCTCGGAATATCCGGCGGTAAAGACAGCTCGGTAGCCGCCGCAATATGCGCGTACGCGCTCGGCAAAGACAGAGTTATCGGCGTCCTTATGCCCAACGGCGAGCAGGCTGATATCTCGGATTCCTACGATCTTGTCAACCATCTCGGAATAAAATATCACATTGTAAATATCGCCGATTGCTATAACGGTCTCGTCTCCGCTTTTCCCGAAGATTTACCAATAAGTAACCAGACGCGCATAAATATGGCGCCGAGAATTCGTATGACCACCGTTTACGCGGTTTCTCAAAGCTGTAACGGCAGAGTCGTTAACACCTGCAACCTTTCGGAAGACTGGGTCGGCTATTCGACGCGTTACGGCGATTCCGTCGGCGACTTCTCTCCCCTGTGCTGCCTTACCGTCGCGGAAGTCAAAGCGCTCGGCAGAGAGCTTGGTTTGCCCGAGCATCTTATTGAAAAAGTACCTTCCGACGGACTTTGCGGAAAGACCGACGAAGATAACCTCGGTTTCACCTACGCCGTTCTTGATAAATATATCCGCACGGGCAAGATAGACGATCCCGATACGAAAGCGCTTATCGACAGAAAACATGCGCTGAACCGCTTTAAGCTTCGCGTTATGCCAGGATTTGAATACGGCGCGGGCAACGCCGACAGAGATAACACCGATAAATAAAAAATTCGCGGAGCGGCAACGCTCCGTTATTTTTTAAGGGAACTTAAAGTTTTCGCGGTATAATAAAAGCAAAGGAGTGAAGTAATTGAAAAAAGCATCAATAGTCTTATTTGCACTTATGCTTTCAATCGCGGTGCCGTTATCATCCTGCACCGAAGAAAATATTCGTCATGAATCTTCCGAAACCGTTTCGGAAGAAACAAGCGCGGCGGAAGAAACTTCCGGTACGGAAAAATTCGATTTTCCCGAAGACCTGTTCACAAAAGCGGATCTGGAAAGCGGATATAAAGCCGACGAGGCGCACGAGTTTACGCTTGAAGACTCGAAAAACATAAACGTTTCCGAAGAAGGCGTTTATATAATCAGCGGCAGCGCGAACAACGCTACCGTGAACATAGATGTAGACAGTGAAGAAAAAGTAAGACTTGTTCTAAAGAATGTAACCATCACCAATGATTCTATTCCCGCCGTTATCGTGAATAACGCCGATAAAGTATTTATCTTTTTCGAAGGCGAAAACACGTTAAATATAAGCGGAGCGCTTGAGGGCAATGAAGACGGGGCGATTTACGCCAAAGACGATATCGTTCTTAAAGGCAACGGAAGCGTAAATATCGTAAGCCCGAAAAAAGGCGTCGTCTGTAACGATGACCTAAAAATCATTTCCGGAACTATAAATATTGAATCTGCGGGTCACGGAATAGACGCGAACGACAGTCTCCGTATGTATGGCGGAAGCGTTACC
>JAZUJV010000141.1:0-3663 GCA_045642945.1 Eubacteriales bacterium
AGCGAATTGAATTTCTTTTTCGCCAAAGATACTTTTTTCATTTCGTAAACCCTTTTCAGCGAGTATGATAATCGTTCTGTGCCGGATGTTTTTAACACAACTGTTTATATTATCATAAAAATATGTAAAAGTCAAAACATATTAAAATGTTTGACGCCAAATAATTTTGTGCCAACGCGTGCCTGCTTTAAAAAGTACGTGTCGGCTGCTTTTGTTTGATTATCCTGACCGCGCATTTTTACGTATAAAAATGTTGAAAATATTCTGGCTGTATGTTATTATTAAATGATACATTATAATCTTTACTTGTTATACTCGAAATCAAGTATATTTTCCCGCGCCGACGACGCAAAACAGAAAGAGAAGATTTATGGACCATCTTGCCTACCGCAAAATAATAGATAACGCTTTTGAAGAATACGGCGATTCCGTTTTCTGCCGCTTTTGCTATAACAGCGGCGTTGTCGGAACGCGCACCTTCGCCCAGATAAAGCGGTACACAGATGTCGCCGAGACGTTTTTGCGACGAGCCCACCGGAGCTTTGGACCCCGAATATTCAATAAAGGTAATGTGCCTGCTTCAAAAGCTTGTCAAGGAAGAAGGCATAGCCGTCGTTATGATAACTCATAATACCGCTTTCTCTGTTCTTGCCGACCATTACGTGCTTATGAGCGACGGAAAGGTCATCGAGGATACCCGTCAGCCGTTCCCGATGTCTGCCGAAGAACTCAAATTTAGATAACCGAATTCCAAAAATAACCAAGGGAGGAGTGCCTATGCTTTACGTACTGCGAAAAATCATACGCAAACTGCCCGGCATCGTTATAAAAGCGGTGCCGCTGCCGGAGCCCGAGATTCTGACGGGGCTCGGTACCTGCGGGCAGACGGGAGAACTATGCCGAAAAAACGGATTTGAGCGAGTATTGCTCGTTACCGATAAAACTATATTTTCTCTTGGCCTTCACGAAAGAATAACGGTGTCTCTTGACGCCGCGGGAATTGAATACACGGTTTTTTCCAACATATCCTCCGAGCCGAATCTGACGATAATCGGAGAGGGAAGAGAAGCGTTATCGGAATGTAAAGCGGACGCCGTGATATCCCTCGGCGGCGGCGCGGTAATGGATTCTTCGAAAATGATCGCCGCGGGCGGTAGGCTGAAGAAGCGGAAAACGGGCTCTCTTCTTAAAAAATTCCTGATAGTCAAAAATAAAACGATACCGATAATCGCCGTTCCGACAACCGCCGGTACGGGTGCTGAAATCACCGTCGGCGCCGTTGTAACGAACGCAAAAGGAAGTAAAATCTGCTCCGTTGTGGTCGGGCTTGACGTAAGAGGCGTCATTCTCGACGGCGAGCTTACGCTTAAAGCGCCCGAAAGCATCACATGCGCCTGCGGTATCGACGCTCTCAGCCACGGACTCGAAGGTGTGGTCGCTTCCGTTAGAGTCCCCGATGAGGACGTGCGGAAAAGCATGGAATGCGTAAAGCTTGTGCTTGAAAATCTTCCCGTGCTGATAAACGAGTCGGATAACGCCGCCGCGCGACAAAATATGTGCCTTGCCGCCAATTACGGCGGAAACGCGATAAACAAACAGCTCGCGGGATACGTTCACGCTTTTGCTCATTCGATCGGCTCGAAATATCATATTCCTCACGGTAACGCTATTGCGGCGTCGCTGCTGCCCGTTATGAAATTTCAAAAGGATAAATGCTTGGAAAAACTCGCGAAGTTGTCGCGTTATTGCGGGTATGCGGACGATTCACAAAGCGATGCCGAAGCCTGCGAAAAGATCCTCGGCGCTGTCGAAAAACTCATTTCGTTATGCGGATTCGCGGATATGGAAGGTTTTATCCGAAAAGAAGATTATAAGTCTCTTGCACACGCAATTGCATGGGATTCCATCAATTATTCGCCGCCCGTCGTGGTTTCCGATAAACAGATTTTCGAAATCCTTGATAATATCAACGGAGAAAGGAATATATGATGTATAACGAACAGGATATACGCAGCATAGTCGAAAAGCAGCGTGAGTTTTTCCGTACCGGTAAAACGCTTGACGTTTCATGGCGCATCGCGCAGCTTAAAAAACTCAAAGCCGCCGTTATCGCTCACGAAGAAGAATTCGAAGCCGCGCTTCACGAAGACCTCGGGCGGAGCAGGGTAGAGGCATACCTTTGCGACGTCGGACCTATCATCGTCGAAATAAACGAGATGATAAAAGGGCTTCGCAGATGGGCAAGACCCGAAAAGCATTACAGCGGGCTTATGTGTTTTCCGAGCGTTTCGACGAAGGTTTATAAAATGCCGTACGGCGTAACGCTTATAATCAGCCCGTTCAATTTTCCGATGCTGCTTACTCTCGGTGTTCTGCTCGCAAGCGTCGCCGGCGGCAATACCGCGGTCATAAAAACGAGTTCCAAATCGAAAGCTTGTACCGAAACGCTTAAAAAGTTTATCGCAGAAACGTTTGACGAAGAATACGTTGCTCTTATCGACGGCGGTCACGACGTCGCCGATATGTGCCTTGCAGAGAGGTTTGATAAGATTTTCTATACGGGTTCTCCGAGCGTCGCGAAACACGTTATGACCGAAGCGTCGAAAAATCTCACTCCCGTCGCTCTTGAACTCGGCGGCGAAACTGGGAACTGGTGCCTCGTCAGAAAGGATGCCGACATAAAAGACGCCGCGCGCAAGATAGCGTTTTTCAAGCTTTGCAACGCGGGGCAGATTTGTATAAATATCAATCAGATCGCGGTGGCTAAAGAGATATCCGAGGAATTTCTCGCCGCGCTGAAAGCCGAGTTTATCCGTCAGGTTGGTGAGCATCCCGAGGAAAACGAGGAATATCCTAAGCTGATAGCCGCCTCCGTGTTCGAGAAATGCGAAAGACTTTCTTCCGAATACAGCGACAAAATCTATTTCGGCGGCACGGGCGTAAAAGAAACTTTGAAGTTTTCGCCTACCATACTTTACCCGATAGACAAAGACGACGAGATAGTACGCCACGAGCTGTTCTGCCCGATTCTTCCTGTCGTTCCGTATGACGACGATAAGGTCGACGAGATACTTGAAGTTATGGCAAAGCGCGAGCATCCGCTGGCTCTTTATCTGTTTACAAAAGATAAAAAATGGGCGAACGAGATTATGCGTACCCAACAGTACGGCGGCGGCTGTATCAACGAGGTATGCGTGCATATGATGGTCAAAGGCGTTCCCTTCAACGGCACCGGACATTCCGGCATGGGCGCTTACCATGGTGAATGGGGCTTCCGCGAATTTACTCATCCCCAGACGGTCCTGACTGGTAAAACCCGTTTCAACCTCCCGCTCCGCGAGCATCCATACGGTGGCAAAAACGAAAAGACTAAAATGAAACTTCTTAAGATGTTTGAAAAATAATAATGGATTTCTAACGGAAAATCATAACACAAACAATCCGGTTCTGTTTAAAGCAGAACCGGATTGTTTGAACTCTATGCTTTCGTAACGGATAATGCACCTTACGCAGCTATCCGGAAGAGGAAATATAACGGCGAGTTTTGAAAACACGAAAGAAATACGAAAAAATCCGGCTCTGCCATTTGCGGTGGAGTCGGATCGTTTGCTTCATGAGGTTATTACGGATTGACTATTTGCGAAAAATGGTGTATAATATATT
>JAZUJV010000142.1:0-4959 GCA_045642945.1 Eubacteriales bacterium
GTCGACGAAACGTTAAAGTATTGGGCTCTTACCACACGGTACTGCAAATGCAATTTTACCTTTAACGTTCCGAAAAGCGAATGCCAAAGTATCGAACAGTTAAGACAATACGTTAAAGACAATTTTATGTTTGGTTAAAGGAGTTATTGAAAATGAAAAAGAAAAGTTACTTTAAAGCCTGCGATATCGCGGTTTACGTCGCAAAAATGATTCTTTATTCTCCCATCGTCGCGTCTCTTGCGCTCGGACTTATGTTCGCGTTCACCTTCTCGCTCTTGATACTCGGTGCGGATTTCGAGGGATTCAATTTTATAAGCTGCTACCTCTGGATGCTTCCGATATCCTTCTTTTTCGTTCTTTTCACAGTCGTAAAGAACAAAATCAACCTTCGCAAAAAGCATTCGTAAAAGTCTTTATAAAATGTAATAAAAATATTACGTTTCCTCTTCCAATTTGTTTATTGTTGTGATATAATAAAGAAAAATAGCAATTCGGAGGAAATTATGGCAGCAGAAAAGAACAGTCAGAAGGTTAAATTACTTAAGCTTATGGAGCTTATAAGACGCGAGACCGACGAGGACCATCCGATTTCACGTCAGGAGCTTTGCAGAAGGCTTGTCGATATGGGGATAAGCTGTGATATAAGGACGCTTTCGAAAGATATTAAAGTCCTTAACGATTACGGCTTCGAGGTCCTTGAATATTACAGAAATCACGAAAAGTTTTATTATTCGGTCGAAGCGCAGGGATTTTCGGTTCCGGAGATAAAAATACTTATCGACTGCGTTCAGGCGGCAAGCTTTATAACCGAAAAGAAGACCGACGAGCTTATCGGCAAAATCGCTTCGCTCGGCGGAAGCCATAAGGCAGAGATTCTTCAAAGCAATATGGTATGCTTCAACACGCGAAAGCACAGTAACGAAAAAATATATTACAACGTTGACGCCATTGAGAACGCTTTGCAGGAGAAAAAGCGGGTAAGCTTTTTATACTTCGACCTTAACGAGAAAAGAGAAAAGGTTTATCGTAAAGAAAAATGGCGCTATAAAGTAGATCCGCTCGCGCTCGTGTTTTACGAGGATAACTACTATCTCATGACGTATCACACGAAGCGCGAAGGCATCGTAAACTACCACGTTGACAGAATGGATGCCGTCGAGATTTCCAACGAGGATATATGCGAGGCGGCGGCTTCTGTTATCGCTAAGCAGGATTTCGGCGAATACACCGAGCAGGTGTTCAAAATGTATAACGGCGAAACGCAGACGGTTACATTAAGGTTTTCGGACAAGCTTACCGGCGTCGTTTTCGACAAGTTCGGCGAAGATACGAAGATGATCAAAGCTTCGAAGACCGAGATTGCCGCCGAGGTAAAAGTAAAAGAAAGTCCGGTTTTCTACAGCTGGGTGTTCCAGTTCGGAAAAGATATGACGATTGTCGCTCCCGATAAAATGGTCGCGGAATTTAAAAAGATGAAAGAAGAAAGTCTTTAAAGGACGGTGCTATTATGGAATATAACAAATTTATATCGGATATGGCGATAGGCGACACTATCGAAGGCTTTTATATTCTTTCGAGTGCCATTAACAAAACCACGCAAAGCGGAAAGCCGTTCCTTGCGGGAACGATAACCGACAGGACGGGGAAGATAGAGATAAAATTCTGGGATTACCCCGGGCCTATCACCTCGGCGGACAACGGAAAAATCGTTAAGGTACGCGGTGAAGTCAGCGAATACAACGGTTTACAGTTGAATATTTCGAAAATGCGCTTCGCGAACGAAAGCGACGTCTTCGATAAATCGCTCCTCGTTCCGCAGGCGCCGATCGACGAAAGCGAAGCGCTTGACTATATAAAAGATATTCTTATGACAGTCAGAGACGTTGACTATCGATGTGTTGCCGAAACGATGCTACACAGGCATCTTGACGCTTTTTCGAAGATTCCCGCCGCGAAGAGCGTTCACCACGGGTTTATTTCGGGACTTTTGATGCATACCTCGAATATGGTCAAAATCGCGGACTTCCTTTCGGGTATGTACCCCGTTCTGAACAGAGACCTTCTTATCACCGGAACGCTTCTGCACGACTTCGCGAAGGAAAAGGAATTCGCTTTCTCGGAGCTCGGGCTGGTTACCGACTATACGACGAAAGGCGAGCTTTTGGGACATCTCGTTATTGGCGCGTGCGAAATAGGCGAGATCTGCCGCGAAAACGGAATTCCCGAAGATAAAGAGATGCTTTTGCAGCATATGATTCTTTCGCATCACGGCGAGCCGGAATACGGCGCGGCGGTAAAACCGCAGATCGCCGAAGCGGAGCTTTTGTATCTTATCGACTCTGTCGACAGCAAAATGGAGATTTACGGCGAATCGCTCGCGGAAATAGAGAACGGCCAGTTCACGCAGAGAATTTTTGCGCTCGATAAGAAGATTTATAAGCACGAATAAAACAAAAGAGCAGGCGAGCCTGCTCTTTTTTGTATTAATGTAACGCTTCTTCCAATCCCATATATTCATTTAGATAAGCGGAAGTAACGTTTTCGTTTTCAAGAAGCTTTTCGATGACCTCGTTTTCATTACTGTCTTCGGGCAGATAAATCGTTAATCTGTGATAGTCGTCGCGCGGTTTACCGTTTTGTACAAATAAATCATATTTCACTCCGAGACATTTTACTCCGAATATTTCAAAGCATCCGTTTTCGTCTGGATCGGTGAGAATGGGAACGTCGCCCGTATAATAGATAAGAACCATATCGGCGATATATTTTTTGCCATCCTCGTCGGTTTCGCCTTTTTGCATCCAAGCGTTAATTACCGCGGGGGCGTTTTTGATTTCGCTTACCGCCTGACCGTTATAGGAACTTTCGTAGAGATTAACGCGGAAGAAATATCGTCCCGGATATTGAATTTCACCGGCGACAATTTCGATATCAACGATACTTACGCATTTGACGCCGAAAACGGTATATACTCCTTCTTCATCGGTTGGCGTCAGGACGGGTTTATCTTTTGAAAGGACGTATAATTCTTTCGGATTTATGTATTGTTCCTCTACGTATTTGTTTGAAGATATTTCGGGGCTTTCGGAAGAACTATCGGAATTTTCCGAAGGCTCGGAGGTCGGCTCCGATACTTCGAGAATTTCTTCGGCTTCGATGCCGTAATTAGAGTCTTTGCTGACTATATCGAATAATTGTTTTGGAGTAACGATTCCGCTCTTTATCGCGTTTTCTATTGTAATAAATTCTCCGTCTTTAAAAAGATAAAGCATAAGTTCGGAGGGACTGCCTGCGTAATTTCTTTTAAAGATGTAGTTTCCGAATCTGCTTTCGACAATAACGCAGTCAACATATTCATTGGGAATACAGCAGAATGTATAACCGTTTACAAGGTCGTTGGCGTAATAGTTTTTCTCGAAATACGACACTCTTTCAACGTGGTTTTCGTTTGACTCGTCGTATTCTTCGCCACGAAAAATGAACTTGAAGGCGGCTTTTTTCATCTCCTCGGTAAATTCACGCTGAACACCGTCGGACGGCTTTGAGTATTCTTCGGAAATATCTTGCCGCGCATTAATTTCGTTATGTGCGACAAGCTTTGCATAGTATAAACCGTCGTTTTGAATAAGCTCAATTTCTACGTTATAAGTTTTTCCGTCTTTTGACTTTTCGGAAATATAGTTGACTAAATTGGGGATATCATCGTTTCTGCATATAAAACAAACGTAAACGTATCCGTTTTCGGTATTATTAAGCGGGAGTTCTCCGGCAGGAGCTTCAAGCACGTTAACAAGTACTGGGTTGATTATCGGAGAAGCGTTTTTATCCTCGTTTTTATACGAAAATACAAACATCGATATTTCGCCGTCGATATTGAAGCGGCTTATCGGAATATAGTTCGAATAATCAAGCTCGGTTTTTACCGGCTCGCCGTCTTCGGTAAGAGCATAGGCGTTTATGACGAAAGGGGTACGTTTCAGATTTCCGAAGGCAAAACATAACCCGACAACGAGAAGCAAAACCGCAGCGCATTCGGTTATGATAGCCGCTTTTGATTTAAGAAACGAAAAACGTTTTGCGTTTTTCGGATTTTCCGCTTCGGCTCGTTCGATGAATTTTTCGTCAATATCGGCAAAAGTATTGAATAATTGTTCGCCTTTCATATCAAAAACTCCTTTTATTGAATTTCGTTGACTTTTTCTGCGCGAACCTTTGAAGTTTCTTACGGGTACGCGAAAGTATTACTCTTATATAAATGTCTGTCGTGTCGTATTTTTTCCCGATGGTTTTCGTTGACATCATAAAATAATATCTGTTTACGAAAATGTCGCAATCTCTTTCCGAAAGCGTTTCGAGGAAAGCATTCAATATATCTTTAACGTCGGCTTCCGAGCGTATCGATTCGGGAATACATTCGTCAAGCTCTTTGATTAAACTCGGCTCGGAAATGCCGAAATACTCAATATCAACGTCAAATATTTCAGAGAGCTTTTTCTGATAATCTGAATTCGGACGGCGCGTTTCGTTTTCCCATTTTGATACAAGGTCGCGCGAAACAAAAAGAATATCCGCAAGCTGCTGCTGTGAAATGTTTTTTTCGGCGCGAAGCTTCGAGATTTTTTCGCCGTATTGCAAAAGTGCCACCTCCCGCGGTTTTCTTGATGTCATTTTACCACATAGTTTTTGAAAATGGTAGGGACAAAAAGTATCAATATTTAGATTAAAAAACAAGCCGCTTGAAACGGCTTGCTTTTTTATTCAAAACAGTTTTAAGAAATCGGGCTTTTTGGCGAAGACGGTTTTGCCTTCGAGGTATGAAAGGGTGGGATATTCCTTTAAGTCCTCGAATTTTAGCGAGTAGGAGCATAGGGCTTGGGAAGAATAGCCTATTGCGCGGTCTTTTTTATTGACGGCGTATTTTCCGTCGCCCAATAGCGGGTTACCGATATGGGCGAAGCT
>JAZUJV010000143.1:0-5894 GCA_045642945.1 Eubacteriales bacterium
ACGACGGCGAAACGAGAAATTATCAAAATGGCGTATGCTGCAAAACCGAAATGAAGCTCGGCTGGAGCGATAACAAAGCGGTATTCGGCGTTGCGGGAGCGGAAGGCGAGCTTTCACTCATACCCGAGGCACGCGAGTATACCGTTACTTTAAAGGGCTTTAATAAAGAAACAAAAATATATAAAGACGGTGTTTTGCTCAATAAAAACGTAAACCAGATAAACGGAGATATAACCGTAAACGTCGGAAGCGTCAAGACAAGCGTTGGATTCGAAATCACGTTTATCTGCGAAAGCGGTCTGGCCTCCGATAACTTGGATATCCGCGATAAGATAAACGATCTTATTATGCGCTCGCAATGCATGAACAACGTTAAGAATACTTGGAGCTGGATAGTAGGCGAAACCTTTAAGTACGGGCGAATCGACCCGACCGCGTACGTCGGTACCCCGAACGACAGACTCGGGCCGGCAATATACGAGCTTGTGAATCAGAAAATCACCGCGAGAAAGCCCGTTCCCACGCCGGGGCTGCCTAAACCGATACAATAATTTCGCAGCAGGAGGTATAAAATGAAATACGATTTTACTACCGTGCTTGACAGAAAAGGACATGACGCGCTTGCGCTTGACGCTCTCGGAGACGGAACGGGTTTTGCGCCCGCGGCACCCGAAAAAGGCTTTTCGGCTTTACCGATGTGGGTCGCGGATATGAGTTTTCCCGTCGCGCCTTCCGTTACCGAAGCTATCACGGATCGACTGAAATATCCCACTTTCGGATATTTTCTTGACAGCGACGAGTATTTTTCTTCGATAATCTCCTGGCATAAAAAACGCAACGGCACCGATATCCCTCGCGAAGCCATCGGATATGAAAACGGAGTATTGGGCTGCCTCGCGTCCGCAGTAAGAGCGTTCGGCGCGGAAGGAAAAGCGGTTTTCGTTCACGCTCCGACTTATATCGGATTTCAGGGAACTCTAAAAAACCTCGGTTGCCGTATCGTCAGCTCGGACTTATACCGCGACGAAAACGGCGTCTGGAGAATAGATTACGAAGATACCGAGAAAAAGATCTCCGAAAACGATATAGGGCTCGCGATATTCTGTTCGCCGTTTAATCCCGTCGGTCGCGTATGGGAAAAAGAAGAAATTAAAAAATTTGTCGATATATGCGAAAAACATAATACTTTGATATTTTCCGACGAAATATGGAGCGATATCATTCTCGGCAATAACCGTTTCGTACCTACGTTCACGGTTTCGGAATACGCGAGAGAGCATACCGTTACCGCTTACGCACCGAGCAAGACGTTTAATCTCGCGGGGCTTATCGGCTCGTATCACGTGATATTCAACGCCGGGCTTCGCGAAAAGCTTACGAAATATTCGGAATCGACTCATTACAACGATATGAACGTTTTAAGCCAGCACGCGCTTATCGGTGCGTATAAGCCCGAAGGTATGGAATGGCTTGACGAATTGCGGGCCGTACTTACCGAAAACGTTGATTATGCCTGCGAGCATATTTCAAATAGCTATAAAGGCATAAGCTTTGCGAAACCGCAGGGAACTTATATGCTTTTTATCGACCTGACCGAGTATCTTGAAAATACCGGGAAAGATTTTGAAACGGTATTGAAGGCGGGCTGGAAGGTCGGAGTTATATGGCAGGACGGCAGACCCTTCGGCGGAAACGCGACTATAAGAATAAATCTCGCGCTCCCGCTTTCGCTTGTGAAAGAAGCGTTTGAGCGTCTTGACAAATACGTACTATAAGAGATAATGATGAGAAGAATATTATATTTTACCGTCTTTTTGCTTTTGACATTTGTAACGCTCGCGTCATGCGGCGGCGATGAAACTTCAACCGAAAGCGTAAGTATCGCCGAAAGTGTTGAGATTTCCGTAGAAAACAGTATAGCCGCGGAGGAAACGTCGGAAGTGAAAGAACAGGAAATAAAAGAGATGCCCGAGATCTGTTCGGATAAAGACGAATACGTTCTGGGAGAAACCATAAAGATAACTTATAAGAACACAGACGATAAAGACTGGATAGGACTTTATCCGAAGGGCGCCGAGCCCGGGACTATGAACTCGCTTTCATGGGAATATTCCGTAGGCGAAGGCACGGTGAGTTTTTACACGCGTTCTTTCGGTATCGGCGAATACGGCGTTTATCTTTGCGATAACGACGGCTATACCGTGCTTGACAGCTTATTCGTTTTAGTTAAAGACGGCGATACGAATAACTACGGCGCCAAGAACGCCAAAATAAAATGCAGCGTTGATAACGGTATCACACATACCGAAATATCCGTTGTCGCGAGCAGCGACAAAGAGCTTACTTACCGCTTTTACTGGGCAGACGGCAGTTCGGCACGGCTCGAACAGTATACTCCTATCTGGGAAGGCAAAAGAAAAGGCGATTTTACTGTTTCTCTTAATGACGGCTTGTTTATGCCCGAGGGTGCCGAAGATATAGAAATATCCGTTGTGGAAGGCACTTCGGAGTCCATATGCATCGAGGCACCCAAGGAACTTCATATCGAAGGTATGACACCTATTGTCAGCTTTGAAGTGCTTACGGACATTCACATATCCGAAGAACGTCCCGCACACGAAACCCATTTAAGAAAAGCGTTATCGGAAATAATAGAGTTGGCTCCCGAAAGTAAAGCGATTTTTACCTGCGGCGATAATACCGACAGGGGCAGGGAAAATCAATACGATATTTTGAATTCTATCATAGACGATTTCCGCGATAAGATCCCTCCGATATATTTTGCTTTAGGTAATCACGACCTCGTTTTCAATTCCGGATATGACGAACAGCTGAGACTTTTTAAAGAAAAACTCGGAATGGAAGGCGCCTATTATTGCAAAGATATAGACGGCTACAGATTTATCGTTCTCGGTTCGGAAAGTTCCACCGTCGGCGAAGGCGTTATTTCTTCAAAACAGCTCGATTGGTTCGCTGAATTGATGAAACAGACCGACAGTAACAAGCCGACGTTCGTCTTCCTCCATCAGCCGCTTATCGATACGGTTTCCGGCTCGCTGTATTCAAAAGACCCGAAAATACAGTATTGGTACGGTGTTTCGGACGCCGCGGAAAGAATACGCGAAATTCTGAAAGACCACCCCAACTCCATTTTGTTTACCGGTCATACCCATTGGACGTTTGAGAGCTTGCAGCCCGTTTTATGGGGGAAAGGCAGCGACGTCAACTTCGTTAACTGCGCCGCGGTCGGATATCTTTGGAACGATAACGACGAAAGTGAAGGCGGCTCCGAAGGATATTTCGTATACGTCTGCGACGACAAGATAATACTACGCGGAAGAGAATTCACCGAAAACAAATGGTGCGGCGGCGCACAGTTCTGTTTACCTTTGTATAATTAAAATACGATATAAAAAAGAGGCGTTTTTAAATGAAATGCAGTTTTGCAAAAATGTCTACCAAAGGCGTTTTTCCGGTAAGGTGGCCTTACGGCACCGACCTTTACGGGAAATTCATCTATTTTGAACATGAAAACGGAGAAAAGGCGCTCATCGCCGCTTTCGATTTTCTCGGAACGTTCCCGCGTGAAGCGTGGCGTTTCTGCCGCGAGCTTTCGGAAAAGACGGGGATTCCCGAAAAGTCCATTTGGTATCACGAGCTTCAGGTACACGCCGCTCCCGAAAGCGAAGCGCTTGCCGGAGAGTATATGGATAATCTTATAGCCCGCTCGGCAGAGACTGTCAAAGAGATGATGACGCGTGCCGAGGAATGCGACTGCTTCGTTACCGAAGTGGATATGGGCACTGATTATACCTTCTGCCGTGAGCAATACGTCGAAGGTCTCGGCGGAGTTACCGTTTGGACGGGTATGTCGTTTGACGAAAACGGAAAGCCATACAGCCAGAACAAAAGGATAATGCTGCTTCGCGGATACGAGCCCGATCTTCCCGTATTCGATAAGCCGATATATTTCGATAATCCCAACGACCAGATGGCATATTTCTTCGTTTTCAAAAACAAAGAAGGGAAGACAATAGGCACGATCAGCCGCTTTGCCGCGCATCCGGATATCGCCGTTCTTTTCGAGCTTCGCTTCAACCCCAACAGAAGAAACGAGTATCATTACAATTACGACTGGCCCGGATATATGTCCGAGGATATGGAAAAAGAATACGGCGGAATATCCGTATATCTTAACGGCCCCTGTGGAGACCTTTCGACTAAAAAGAGCTACGACGGAATGGATACTTATTTAGATTCCGCCGGAGACGCCAAGCGCATGGGCACGCTTATCGGTAACCGTATCCGTGAAGAAGTATCGCTTCATAGCGAAAAGGTGGATTTGACACAGACTTTCAAAACCGCGAAGTTTTCGATAACGCTTCCTATGAAGGACGACCTTCCCAAGAGCAACGCCGACCTCGAAAATTGGAACGAAAGAGTCGGTAAAGCGCAGAAAGAACTTGACGATGCTATTGCCGCGAACGAAAATCCCGCGAAGATAAAACATCTTATCGACGAGGCGTGGAGAGCTTCTCAGCTTCGTCACATAGTCGGCACGAAATCCAGTTTTTCGGATGAAGATTTAAAAAACCGCGAGCGTACCGTACACGTTACGGCTTTGCGCATAGGCGGATATACCTTCGTCGGCGTCCCGGGCGAGAGCCTTGTCGAGATGACGCTTTGGCTAAGGTCGAGATTCACCGGAAAGAAAACTATACCCGTTGACCAGGTAGACGGTTATTACAACTATATGGCCACGCCGAGAACATTGACGCTTGGCGGATACACTTATTGGTCGAGCTGGGTATCGAGAGACAGCATACCGAAACTAAAACACGACCTCGCTCCTTTGCTTGACGAATTTCTTAAAGACTGATAATAAAAGCGGCCTGCTTCATAATTGAAGCAGACCGCTTTTATATATACACTGCGAAGTATCTTGTTAACGTCTTCCGCCGGGACCGCCGGGACCTCCAGGACCGCCGGGTCCTCCGGGTCCTCCGGGTCCGCCGTTTCTGCCGTTGCCGTAAATAAGCGAATCAAGTGTTATTTCTTTAGATGAATCGCCGATAGACAAAACGTAAGTTTCGCCCTTTTTCAGTTCCGGAGTGCTGATAAGCACGCTCGAAAAACTTTTTGCGGAAGTGTGACTGATTATTTCATCGCCGCTTTTGGTTTTCAGCGTTATAACTGTTCCCGCGGGTTGTTTATTGAAATTGTAAAGTATAGCGCCCTGTGTTGCTTCGGTAACGTTCGTTGCCATACCCGATGAGCCGATTGCTATAAGCGTTCCGCCGGTGATCTTTCCGCTGCTTTCGTAGTCAAACGGACAGTCGCCGTCGCTCGTCGGCCCGTCTATGATGATTTTGCCGCCGGAAAGAGATACCGTACCGTTGGAATCTATTCCGTCGCCGCCCGAATTAATATTGATCTCACCGCCTGAAATATCTATCGCGGCGTTGGATTTTCCCGCGAATTTGTTTTGCCCGGGACGGTTGCCCATAGAGGAAGCGTCGTTTCCGCCTGCGGCGTTGATACCGTCGTCGCTTGAAACGAGGTTGATTTTTCCTCCCGCGATATTTACACATTCGGCTTCAAGTGCCTCGTAACATTCGGTTATATTTATTACGCCGCCGTAAATATTCAGTTTTTCGTCGGAATGTATGGCGTCGTCGCCCGATGCGATAGTGATATCACCGTCGAATATATCTATGCTTTTTGCGCAGTGGATCGAATCGTCTTTCGTCGAAAGCTTTATCGTTCCGTTTCCTATTTTTATATTTCCGTCGGCTTTTATACCTTTGAACGAGGTTATGTCGCCGTAATTGTAACTGCCGTTTCCGGTGGTTACGGAAATATTGCCGTTTGCTATGATTATATCGTTCGAGGCA
>JAZUJV010000144.1:0-20555 GCA_045642945.1 Eubacteriales bacterium
ATGACGGAATTTTAGCCGCCGATGCGCGAGCCCGCGACGCCGGGGGCGGATGAAGCGGGCGGAAAAATTGTGCAGCGACCGCATTTTTAACCAAAGGGAAGTGGAGGTAATTAAAATTCGAGCGTCGCAAACCGTAACGAACCGAGCCCGAAGGCGTACTTTCGCACGACGAGCGGCGGTGTTCGTTCAAAGAACAAAAACACATAAAATGAAGAAAAAAGCGTGCTCATAGCGAGCACGCTTTTTCTTTGTTGTTTAGTTTTTGGCAACAAACTCGGGGTAGACGGTAACTCCGTCGATCTTCTTGCCGCTCATTTCGAGGAGACCGTTATAGTTGGTGATATAGCCGCAGATGACGACTTTATCGCCCGCTTTGACGTCTTTGACGTCGGCGGTCTCGTTAGCGGAGTAGACAAGGAAGGTATTGGCGGTATCGCCTTCATCGTAGAGGTAGATATTCTGGATGAAGGAGCCCTTATCGGTGCAGGACTGGACTATACCTTTGACGTAATATTTGTCATCGGTGAAAGCGCCGGTCTCGAGCTTTTTAGCCGCGAGGATAGCGTCCTTGGCGGAATAGGGGTCGGAGGCGGTGCCGGCCGCTTTGGGGTCGCCGGTAAGGACTACCGGTTCGGTTTCGCCTTTTTCTATGAGCGCGAAGGTCGGGTAAACCTTGCTTCCGTCAACGGACTGGGAGCTCATTTCGGGAGTGCCGCCCCAGTTGACGAGGTAGCCGTAGATTATTACGGTGTCGCCGACTGCGGGGTCCTTCCAATCGTCGGTTTCGTTAGCGGAGTAGACGAGGAACGCGGTATCGTCGGTTTCGGTAACGAGGTTGATGTTCTGGACGTAGGAGCCGGCGTCGGAGCAGGTTTTGATTGTACCTTTAACATAGACCTGAGTTTCGCTGTACGCGCCTTTTTCGAGTTCGAGGCAGAGAGCGGTGGCTTCGGCGGGAGAATAGGGATTCTCGAGCGAGCCGTCGCCCGCGACGGACGGTTTGTTTATGGATATTATCGTCGGATAGATCTTTTCGTCGTCAACGACCTGAGAGCTCATTTCGGGAGTGCCGTAGTAATTTACGAGATAGCCGTAGATAACGACGGTATCGCCGACGACGGGATTTTTACATTCCTCGGTCTCGTTTGCGGAGTAGACGAGGAAGGTAGTGGTATCGCCTTCGTTATCGACAAGTTTGATATTCTGGACGTAAGAGCCTTTATCGTTGCATTCGGTGATTATGCCTTTGACGTAGACCTGTTTATCGGAGTAAGCGCTTTCGGCAAGGTCTTTGCATACCGAGATGGCGTCGGCGGCGGTATAGGGGTTAGCGAGAGTGCCGTCGCCAACGGTGGAAGGTCTCTTGATAGCGATGATAGTCGGGTAGACCTTTTCGTCGTTCACGGTTCTGGAGCTCATTTCGGGAGTGCCGTTCCAGTTGACGAGATAGCCGTAAAGAGTGATTACGTCGCCGACGGAGGGATCTTTACAGGTTTCGGTCTCGTTGGCGGTGTAAACAAGGAAGGTGGTCTCGTCGCCTTCTTTATCGGCGAGCTTGACGTTCTGAACGTAAGTGCCTTTATCGGTGAGCTCGGTGATTATGCCTTTGACGTAGACCTGTTTATCGGTATAAGCGCCTCTGGCAAGACCTTTGCAGACCGAGATGGCATCAGCAGCGGTATAGGGTTTTTCGAGAGTGCCGTTTCCGGTAAGGGTGGTGATGACATCGTCGCCGCCCTCGCCGCCTTCGCCGCCTTCGTCATCGTCTTTGCCTCTTTCGACGGAGATGAAGGTCGGGTAGATCTTGACGCCGTCGACTGTCTGGTTAGACATTTCGAGCGTGCCGCTGTAGTTGGTGAGATAGCCGTAGATAACGACGGTATCGCCCGCCTTCGGGTCTACGACCGCGTCGCTTTCGTTGGCGGTGTAGCAGAGGAAGGAAGTAGTATCGCCTTCTTTATCGACGAGCTTGGTGTTGAGCACGTAAGCGCCCTTATCGTCGCAGGAGACGATGATACCTTTGATATATACCTGAGAATCGGTATACTTCCCTGCTTCGAGTTTACCCGCAACGATTATAGCGTCGGCAACGGTGTAGGGGTCGGCTTTGGTGCCTGCGTGTTTGGGCTCTTCGGTCGTCGGAGGAACGACGGGGTCGTCGCCCGCGTTATCGGAAGAGATGAATTCGGCGAAAATAGACGTGGTGTCTACTTTTTTGGTGGCTATTTCAGCCGTGCCGCTGTAATTCTTGATGTAGCCGCAAACAACGACGGTGTCGCCGACTTTAATTTCCGAAACGGCGTCGGTCTTGTTGACGGTGTAGCAGAGGAAGGCAGCGGTGTCGCCGTTTTTATCGACGAGTTTAAGGTTCTTGACGTAATTGCCCGCGTCTTCGAAGGAAGAAACGATGCCTTTTACGTAAACCGCGGTGTCGGTAAACGCGTTGTTTTCGAGCTTGCCGCCGACGATGTTGGCGTCGGAAGCGGTGTAGGGATCGTCTTTCGTTCCTTTATGGACGGGGTCGCCGGTGGGAACGGGATCGGCGGGTTCGTCTTTGCCCGTGCCTTTGGTGATGGCAATAAGGGTCGGATAAACCTTCGAGCCGTCGACGGTCTTGGAGCTCATTTCGGGAGTACCGTTGTAATTAACGAGATAGCCGTAGATCGTAACGGTATCGCCGATTACCGGATCGACAACCGCATCGCTTTCGTTAGCGGTGTAGCAGAGGAAGGTGGCAGAGTCGCCCGCTTTATCGGCGAGCTTGATGTTCATAACGTAAGTGCCTTTATCATCGCAGGAGGTGATGATACCTTTGACGTAGACCTGTTCGTCGGTGTAGACACCTGCTTCGAGAGCGGAGGCGACTTTTATGGCGTCGGCGGCGGAATAAGGATCGTCCGCCGTGCCTTTATGGGTGGGTTTGGTAGGATCGACGGGAGTATCGGAGCCGAGAGCGACGAGAGTCGGATAGTCTTTAACACCATCGATGGTGTTGTTGGACATTTCGAGCAAGCCGCCCCAGTTGACGAGCCAGCCGTAGATGGTAACGGTGTCGCCGACTTTCGGGTCTTTGACGGTTTCGGTCTCGTTGGCGGAGTAAACGAGGAAGGATTCCTCGTCGCCTTCGGCGTTGACGAGATAGATGTTCTGGACGTAAGTTCCCTTATCGTCGCAGGATTTGATTATACCTTTGATATAGACTTTGGAAGCGGAATATTCTCTGTCGCCGAGTTTGGATGTAACCTTTATTGCGTCGGCAACGGTGTAGGGATCGGAAGCGGTGCCTTCATGCTCGGTAAGGGAGCGAGGAAGGACGGTGATCTCGAATTCCTTGGTCTCTTTCGCTTCGCCGCAGGTCGCTTCGCAGACGAGGACGACCTTTATATCGTCTTCGCCGCGGGTAACTTTAAGAACGTTATCTTCGACGGACTGACCTTCGACGGGAGCTTTAAGAGCCCAGTTAAGGATAACGTCGTAGTAGTTCTGGTAGGTCGTGGGAAGAGTATAATCGTCGGTAACGCTATTCGGAAGCGTTATCATTCCGAGCTCTTTCTTTGCCCTCTCGGCGGGAGTGGAATCGTCCACTACCACGGTGTAGAGGGAGAGAGGATAGCTTGAAGAAGCGGTCATGGAATACTGGCTGTCCTTATAAGCGCCAAGCGTAGTGTAGGTGCCGCGGGAGCCGATCCAGATCTTTTCGCTGTCGCTCATCGTAGCGAAGTAACCGTTTTCGTAGGTCCATACGGTGGTGGCTTTATCGTCGTAGGTATAGTTGTAATGTTCGCCGGAAACCGTCATATTGACGTATTTCTTTGCATTACCGACTTTGACGTAGAGACGGTAGCCGCCGCTTACGGTTTCGACAAACGCGGGAACTGCTTCGGCTTCGTCGTTGGAGGTTACGCCGTAGTAGCCGCTCATCGCGCCGGTGGCGAGGAATATCTTGCCGTTATCGAAGCCGAGTTTGTATTCTTTGTCAGCTTCGGGAGTTTCGACCTTTTCGAAGGTGATGAACTCGGTAACGAGTATCTTGGTATCGAGGTCGACGCTCGAGGTGGCTTCGCCGCATTTCGCGGTAACTTTGACTTTGACGGGAGTTTCTTTTTCGACGGTGGAAGCGATGAGCTTGCTGCCGTCGACGGTGAGGTATTTAGCGGAGGCGGCGTCGGTTATCTCGAAAGAGTAGGTAACACCGGGATATTTGGAATTTTCGGTGGGAAGCTCGTTAGCGCCCGCGTGGAGTTCGGGGAGCTTATAGGCTTTGGCGGCGAGCTTGGCGTTTTCTTCGTCGGAGCGGACTATTTCACCGGTAACGGTGATGAGTTTGCAGCCGTTGAATTCGACGGTTTCGCCATAGACGGTCATCTTGCCGTAGCAGGAGAGCTTATCGCCGACTTTGACGTTTTTGAGAACGTCTTTGTCGCCCGCGAGCTTATAGCATTCGATCTCGGATTTACCGTCGGAGATCATAACGTTTATCGTATCGTAACCGTCGGACAAGCCGTTGATGACTTTGGTAACGGTGCCGTAGGTGGAGAATACGGTGTTAGTATCCTGAGAGCCGCTCTTGCCGTCGGCATAGAGCTCGGAAACGGTCTTGAAGGTGGCGGAGACGCGCGCTTTGATGAGCGAGCCCGCGACGAATTCGATCGTTCCGTTATAGTTCTGGACTTTACCGGAAACGGTAACGACGTCGCCGGCTTTTACTTTGGAAGCGGAATCGCCTTTGACGCGGTAGGCTTCGATCTCTTTGCCGGATTCGTCCATCATCCAGAAGGAAACGTTCTGGTAGTTATCGTCGTATTCGGCGGCGATTTTCTTGACGATACCGATACATTCGTAGCCGATACCGGTGATGCTGCCGGAGGAAAGTTCGGTGCCGAGTTCGTATATCTGACCGACGGACATAAGCTTGGAGACAGCCGCGACGATCACTTTGAACTCTTTGGACTTTTTGGCTTCGCCGCATCTTGCGGTAGCGACGAGGGTAACCTCGACGTCTTCTTCACCGCGGGTGATATGAAGAACGTTGCCGCTGACGCGCTGGCCCTCGACGCTGCCCTTCATCGACCAGCTGATGGAAACGTCGTAGTATTTCTGGTAGTCGGTGGGAAGCTGGTAGTTTTCGGTAACTATCGGATCGACAGTTATGAGCGAAAGCTCTTTAGCCGCACGCTGTGCGGGAGTTGCGGTATCTTTGACGACGTTATAGAGAGAGAGCGGATAGCTGTTATCGGCGGCGGGATCGTAGGATTCGCCGAGGTAGCAGCCGAGGGTGGTATAGGTCCCGCGGGAGCCCGCCCAGACCTTCTTTCCGTCGGACTTCGTGGAGAAGTAATTTCCGTTATAGGACCAGACGGTGGAAGGAGTATCGTCGTAGGTGTAGTTGTAATGTTCGCCGGAAACCGTCATATTGACGTATTTCTTGGCGTTGCCGATCATAACGTAGAGACGGTAGCCGCCGTCGGTCTTTTCGACGAAGGCGGGAACGGCTTCGTTCGCGTCGGTGGAGGTAACGCCGTAGAAACCGCTCATTTTGCCGGTGGCGAGGAAGACGTTTTTGCCGTTGTCGATACCGATCTTATATTCGGTATTTTCGGCGGGATTCTTAACGAGCTCGGCGGACATGAATTCCGAAACGAGTATCGTGAAGGGAACGTCCTTGTAGGCTTGCTTGTCGCCGCAGGTAGCGGTAACGCGGATGGAGACCTTGGTAGCCTGTTCTACGGGAGAAAGGACCATATTGCCGCCGCTTATCGAGACGAGCTTTTTGCTTGCTTCGTCAACGACGGAGAAGGAAAGTTTGACTTTATCGTAGGTAAGGGGCTCGGTACGGAGAGCGACGGTACCCGCGTTCTGGTCGTCGAGGAAATATGCCTCGGCTTCTTCTTTAGCCATATCGGCGTCGTCTTTGAGGGCGGATTCGATATAGAAGAAGGTGGTGGTGGAATAATCGCCGCAGGTGTAGGTAGCCTGAACGTGTATCTTTTCCTGTTTAGCGGGGATTATCTTGAAGTTGCCGTCGGAAATGGTTATTGCGTTCGAATCGGAGCAGAGCTCGAATTTGGCGGTAACGTCGCCGGATTTGGTGGCGAGGTTGAAGTTCTTTTCGGAAACGACTATCTTGTCGATATTGTTTTCGGCAAGGACTTTTTCGTTGGCTTCGATGAGCGCTTTTACCTTTGCGCCGGGGAATTCTTTGGTATTATCCTTTTCGCCCGCGGTGATCCCGTCGGCAGAGAGGAGAGCTATCTGGGGGGCTTTATACCAGCCGAGAACGCCCGTTACGGTAACCCAGTCGCCGACTTTGAGAGAGGAAACCTTGGCAAGGATTTCCTGAATTACGGGGTCGGCGTTATCGTGGGAATAATCGTAGAAATATTTGGTAACCTGAACGGCGATATCAACGCCGCCTTTGGTAAGGGTTATGAGCGTTGTGGGAGATTTATCGGCAAGCTTTTTGGCATTGTCGACGGATTTTATCTTCCAGTTGGTAAGGGTTACGAGGGTGGACTGACGATAGCGGAGCGCCGGAACGTTACCGATAAGGTCATTATCGAGAGCGTAGGGGGTGATGTCGATGGGCTCGATATCGGCGTCTATCGTGGTTTTGCCTTTATAGTTCGAGGTCTCCATCAAGCCGTTATAGTCGGCGTTGACGGGGTTGGTACAGGTGATATGAGTACCGACTTTGAGATTCTTGTAGGTCTCCTCGTCCATATCGGTCGGCTCGTTATAGATATAGTAGCCGCAAAGGAGAGAATCGTCGATAACGTAAAGAATCGCTTCGTAGGTGCCGTTGTAGTTGGTCCACGGACCTTTGGCGACGACGTAGCCGGAGATCGTGCGGGTGATACCGGTATTGTTATACCAGTAATCAGCCTTTTCGAGGTCGGACATCGGGAGGGAGACTACCATACGGTAGGTCTTGGAAGCGGTATCTCCGTTATAGGAGAAGGTGGCTTTTATCTTGACCGAGGGGTCGAGAGAGGAGCCGTGGATGATACAGGTCTTACCGTCGGAGGAAATTTCGAGGTAATCCTTGAACTCATCGTCGACAGACCACGAAATAGTCGCGGTCTTATCTTTGTAGGTATATTCGGTGTCGAGCGCGAAATCTTCGACGACGGTCTGTTTATCCTTCGGGAAAGCGTAGTTATCGAGGAAAACGTAGACGTCGAACGCGGCGACGCGGATAGTAAAGGTTTTGGAGGAGTTACCCATTTTGACGGTAAGGGTAACCTCGGTGATCTCATCGGGGAGGGTAACGGCAGCGAGGTAGTCGCCTTCCCTCTTCTCGATTTTCACGTATTCGCTTGAGGATTCCCATGAAACCTCATGACCCGCTATTTCGGCGGGGAGGACGAAATCTTTATTGACGGTGGTGCCGTCTATCTCAAGCAGATAGGATTCGAGAATATCGTCGAATTCGCCGCTTGCTTCGGAGCTTTCTTCGCCGTCGTCTTTACAGGCGACGAGCCCGAAGACCATAAAAGCGGCGAGCATCAAGGCGAGAAGCGCGCTTAAATATTTCTTCATTTTTCGGTCCTTCTCCTTTTATTTTATATTCAGATTCCCGTAATCGGGGACGAGTATCTCGCCGCTTCCCTCGACGAGCTGGTAGCCCGTAACCGAGAATTTGGAGCCGGCTTTGAGTTTGTTTTCGTAGCCCTCGGGAACGCTGATCTTAAAGGTATATTCGCTCTTTTCGCCTTTATAGCCGTCTTTGGCTTTCTGGAAGGCGAAGCCCTTTACCGTAAGCGTTTCGCCTTCGAGGCTGACCTCGTCGACGGTAACGTCGGAATAAAGGGTGTTGCTGTACTGCATGATGAAGGGGGTGTCGCTGTTGAAGGTAAGGTAATAATCTTTTTGGGTTATGGTCGTATAATCGCCGCCTTCGATCTGGTAGACGGTATTATAGTTAAGACCGGATATCTGGAATTTTCCGCCGTATTTCTGCAGATTGCCGACTATCGTATAGAGATGGCCGAGCTTCATATTGGAGGCGGCGGAGGAGGTATAGCCCGCGTAAACGTTTATCGTAAGCGTTTCGCCGGTCTCTTCGTCGAAATCGGTAGCGGTGAAGGTGTAGGTGCCGCTGTTGGAGACGTAGAGGCTCGTGAGGGCGGCGACGAGCTTTACCTTCGCGCCGGTATCGGTATCGGCGTTATAGTAGAGGTCGGGGTTATCGAGGAATTCTTTGAGCGAAAGCTCGACGGGGTCTGTGGAGAACAGAGGGTCGTCGAGTTTGGAATAGAGGCGAAGCTGCATCCTTTTCGCGAAATTGTTGGCGGAAAGGAAGTAGGAATAATAAGGATAATCGCCGGTATTTATACCTTTATTCTCGGAGAAGCCGTTTTCGACTATTTCGAGGTTGAGGTTGACGAATTCGGGATTAGCT
The DNA here is from genome assembly GCA_045642945.1 of Eubacteriales bacterium. Taxonomy (GTDB): domain Bacteria; phylum Bacillota; class Clostridia; order Oscillospirales; family CAG-382; genus Coliplasma. The sequence continues at coordinate 8,402 of JAZUJV010000144.1, forward strand.
TCGGTCTTATACCAAACGTAGCCGAGGTAACGTGTACCGTAGGAGTCGTGCTCGGCGCGGTCGGCGGTAGCCTCCAAAACTATCTCGGTGGCTTCGCTTAAACGCGATTTGGTGAAGTTGGAAGCGGCTTTGCCCCATTTTTCGATGCTTGACGTGGATTCGGGAGTATCGACCTGATAATATCTTATCACGATGACCTCGCCGGATTCGAGCTTGAAGCGGGTGGTGTCGCCGTCGGTGAAGGCGGAGACGGCGGCTTTCCCTATCCCGTCGGTGAGGAAGGATTTGCCCTCGTAGGATTTGGAAAGCTTTAAGGTTTTGGCGATGTCGCCGTAGTAAACGGAGTTATCGCCTATTTCCTGTTTGGACACTTCGCTGTTTTCGGCTTCGGAGCTTTCGCCGCCATTATCACAGGCGACGAAAGTGAAGACCGTCAGCACCGAAATCAGAAGAGCAAGCAGCTTTATGATTCCGTTACGCATATTTTAATTCTCCTTCGGCTTATTTACCGCCGCAGTTGGTGTAGGCGTCGGCGAGAGCCTTTTCGGGAGATTTCTGTTCGGTTATCGTATAGACGATGACGTTGCCGACCTGAGTACGGGCGGTGGAGGAGCCGACGAACGCGGGAGAAGTGAAGAAATCGTCGGTCATGGTCGTAGCGACTTTAGCGGCAACGGCGGTGATGGAATCGCCGTCGAGATGTTCGACGTACGCTTCGACGTCGTAGGTGGATTTACGGCAGGGGTTATAACCGGAGGTTATGGAGAATTCCGCCTGGAAGGTCGGGTCGAGGAGCTCTTTGACGAAGAGGAAGGTCATTTTCGCTTTTTCGTCGGGGTTGGAGCAGCGGTCGTTTTTAAGCATAACGAGCGACGGGCCCTGGGAGATGACGGCGTTGTTGACCGAGCCGTCGGACTGAACGGAGCCGGGAACGGGAGCGACGCCCCAAGTGAAGTTGTTGGATGCCTGATAGGAAGCACCGCCGGAAGAACCGATACAGTAAACTATACCGCCGTCGTCAACGCCTTTGGTGAAGAGGTTGGAGGTGTAGGAGCCGTATTCGTTCTGGGTTACGATATAGCCTTTGGCGTAATAATCGACGAGACCTTCAAGCCAAGCTTTGGTATTGTCGTTATTGAAGAGGTAGTGTTCGCCTTCGGCGGCGGTGTAGCCCCAGCCGTTCTGTTCGCACATGGTGATGAACCAGTTGGACTCGGAGTCGTAGCCGAGAGGAGTAGCGGTCGGGAATTTCTGACGGAGGGTAGCGCACTGTGCCCAGAGCTCATCCCATGTTTTGGCAACTTCGAAGCCGCAGGCTTTAAGAGCATCGGCATTGTAATAGAGAAGCTCGGTGGATTTAACGAACGGGAGAGTGAGGATGGCGTCTTTGGAGTAGCCGTAGGTGTCATAGTCGCCGTAATTGGTGGCGAAGCCTTCTTTGTAGTAGCCTTCGACGAAGTCGGCGAGCTCATCGGCGGTGTAGCCGACGGTCTCTTCCCCGATTTTCTCGGTGGAGTTTATAAGGGTGGAAAGGTCGATGACTTTGCTGGTCTGGAGATACTGAGCGACGTGGTCGGAGTAACAGTAGGCAAGGTCAGGCTGTAAGCCGCCCTGTAAATCGGAAACGATTTTGGATTTGACGTCGTCGTAGCCGCCGACCTGGGTATGGACTACCGTCCAGCCGGGATGTTTGGCTTCGAAAGCGTCGATGGCGATCTGAGTTTTGGATTGGAGAGAGTCGCCCTGGGTGGAGTAGAAAACGATGGTATGATCGTAGTCGGTGATATCGATCTCGCTTTCCTCGGCTTTGGATTTCTCGCCGGCTTCGGAGTTATTATCGTTGCCGCCGCAGGCAAAGAGCGTAAGAGCGGAGCAGACGACAAGAAGAAGCGCGAGAAGTTTTCTGAATCTGGAATTCATAATGAATCTCCTTTTTATATATTTTTTTATTTATTAACCTTTGGTGCCGCTCTTGGAAACGCCGTGCATTATATACTTACGGAAGCAGATAAAGAGCACGAAGAGCGGGAGAGAGACCATACATACCGCCGCCATTTTAAGCGTGGTGAGTGCCATACTCGTACCGTAGAAGCCGTTATAGAGCAAGCCGCCGCGGTCGGTAAATCCTCTTGTAACCCAGTTGGTTATCATCTGCCAGTCGGCGGAGTTGACAAGCCTGGGCCAGATATAGGAGTTCCAAGTTCCGATGAATTTAAGAAGCGTAACCGAAACGAGGGTGGGCGCGGTAAGAGGTACCATTACTTTTATCAGATAGCCGAAATCGGAAAGTCCGTCGACCTTCGCCGCTTTGTAGAGCGATTCGGGTATCTGCATAAAATTGTTCCTTAATAAATATATATAGTAGATACTTACGAGGAAGGGGACGATAAGGACCGTGTAGGTGTCGTTCCACGACAGTTTGGCGACCGTGAGATAGTTGGTGAGGGTGAACATCTCGCCGGGTATCATCATGGTACCGAGCATAAGCGAGAAGAGAAGGTTTTTGCCTTTGAAATTCATTCTCGCGAGAGCGTAGGCGGTGATTATCGTGATGCACACGCCGATTATCGTGGAGATGAAGCCGACGATGAGCGTGTTGCCGAGCATGTGCCAGAACGAGCCCGCGCCGGTATCGGCTTGGCTTAACACGGCGGAATAGTTCTGGAACATAAAGGTTTTCGGGAAGAAGGTCGGGACGGACGCGCGGTATTCCATTTCGGTCTTGACGGAGGAAATTATCATCCAATAGAACGGAAGGAAGGCGAGCGCGGCGCAGACAGTAAGGAAGAGATAGACGAAGATATTTTTGACTATGTTGCCGGATCTTTGTCTCTTCTTCTCCTTCGCCATATCGAATTTCTGCATTACTTCGGGAGCAGCGTTTGTCATTTTACCGCACCTCCTTTAATAATGCACGCGCTTTTTGCTGACGCGCAGGTTGACGGCCGTGAATGCCATTATTATCGCAAACAGGATAAGCGAGCCCGCGAAGGCGTAGCCGGTATAGCCGTTTTCGACGTACTGGTAGATATAGCCGACCATCGTACCCATATCGTAGTCGATACCCATATCGGCACCGAACAAACCGACTATCGAGGAATACTGTTTCATACCGCCCATAAGACCGGTTATAAGGAGGTAGGAGATCATCGGGGAGATCATCGGGGTCGTTATCTTCCAAAGGATAGTGGATTTGGAAGCTCCGTCGACTTTGGCGGCGTCGTAATACTGTTTGTTGACGCTTTGGAGCGCGGAGAAGAGGATCAGGATCTTAAACGGAAGTCCCGCCCAAATCTCGTAGACTATGACGACGATGTATTTTGCCCACGGAATGGCGAGCGAGCCGAGCTCGAGCACGGGGGAACGGACGTCATGTACCCACCAGATAACGTTGCGAAGCTCGGCGGGGTCGACGGGAGCGAGCCCGACGGCTTGGAGAACGTTATTGACAAGACCGACGGTCTCGATGTTGTTGGGAGTTCCGATTACCGTGAAGAAGGTGGCGAAGACCGCGCCCATTGCGAGAGAGTTGGTAAGATAGGGCAGGAAGAGGACGGTCTGGTAAACCTTCTGGAGCTTTTTGATAGAGTTGAGCGCTACGGAGATAAGCAGTGCGAGAAGAGTGGAAACGGGAACGGAAACGAAGGTGAACACGACGGTATTGACGAGGCACTGAACGAAGTTCGCGCCGCCCGTTCCGGTATCGCCCTTTAAGACGCGGACGAAGTTTTCGAATCCCCATCCGTCAAAATGTCCGTTTAAGGCGAGGTAGTTTTGTTTGAACGCGCCGATGAACGCGCTTATTATCGGGTAGAACGTGAACACGCACATCAACAGGACGGCGGGAAGCACGAAGAGCCAGCCCGATTGGGAGCGAAGGAAACGAAGGATTTTCGTTCCGACGGGAGTTTTCTTGAACTGCGGTTCGGAGGGCATTACTTCCCTCTCAGCGACGGCAGCCATTATCTTAACCTCATTTCGTCTTCGGCTTTGAAGAGGAAGACTTTGTTCGGTTTAAGGTCGAATTTGAGTTTCTCGGGATTTTCGGGGAGAAGAACGTCGGAGTCGATTATCGAGCGGACGGTGGGTTTCGTGGACGAAGGATGCTTCGAGACGACGGATTTATCTCTGCCCATTACCTCGATATGGTCGACGTCTAATGTAAGAGCGCCGTTTTCGTTATAGACGAAGCCTTCGGGACGGACGCCGACAAAGACGCTTTGGTCCTCGAAGTCGGCATCGATAACGGGCTCGTCGCCGATATAGACTTTTTTGTTGATTATCGAGCCTTTGAAGATATTTATAGGCGGGGTGCCAAGGAAGTTGGCGACGAAGAGGTTATCGGGGTCGTCGTAGATGCTTTGCGGCGCGCCGATCTGCTGGACGACGCCGAGCTTCATGACTACCATTATGTCGCATATCGACATCGCTTCTTCCTGGTCGTGGGTAACGAAGACGGTGGTGATACCGGTTTCGCGCTGGATTCTCTTTATTTCCTCACGCGTCTGTAAACGAAGTCTCGCGTCGAGGTTGGAAAGCGGTTCGTCGAGCAGGAGCACGTTAGGCATTTTAACGAGAGCGCGGGCGATGGCGACACGCTGCTGCTGGCCGCCGGAAAGTTCGCTCGGCTTACGCTGCATAAGTTCTTCTATCTGGACGAGTCTCGCGGCGTCGAGCGCGCGGGCTTTCGCCTTCGCCTTCGGCACGCGGAGATTGGTGAGCGGGAACATGATGTTTTTTTCGACGGTCATGTGGGGATAGAGCGCGTAGTTCTGGAACACTAGGCCGATGCCGCGCTTTTCGGGAGCGAGGTCGGTTATATCCTCATCGTCGAAATAGATTCTGCCGGAGGTGGGGACCTCCAGACCGGAGAGCATAAAGAGGCTTGTGGATTTGCCGCAGCCGGAGGGGCCGAGCAATCCGACGAGCTTACCGGAGGGTATCTCGATATTCATATCGTTGACCGCGGTAACTATCTCCCCGTTTTTGTGGCGCGAAGGGAATTTCTTGGTAAGATGACTTATCGTGATTTTCATGAAATTCACTTCTTCCTTTCTTTTATCTTAATTATTATATTCGTAGTATAGCTGTTGACGTCGAGGTTATCGGGCATACCGAACGCCTCGTAGTTTTCGTCAAGTTCGAGATAAGGATTATAGTAGACGCCCGCTTTTATTCTCTTGACCGCGGTGTATCCGTCGGCGGAGAGAAGCAGGAATTCGGCTTCGGAAGTTTCGTTAGAATATTTGACCGTAACGGGAGAACGCAAGCTTTCCGCTTCGGAAACGTCGAGCGAGACGGAAACGCGGGAATAGAAATCTTTGCCGATGACTTCCCTTTCGTCTACCGCGTTTTTATCCTCGAATTTCACGCCGAATTTGGTGAGGATGAATTTAAAGAATCTGATGATATAGCGTTTTCCTATCGTTATATCGCCGATTATATAGATAGCTGCGAAATAGACGAGCACCCAGACTATCGCTTTGTTCATCGCGTCCTTTTGGGAGTTGCCGTAGGAGCTCTTTTTATAGGAATTATCTTTCGCGAGAAATTCCGCGTCGAGAGCAGAAAGCTTTTCGGACGTATAGTCGCGGTTATATTCGTTTAAAAATTCGTCGACGTCTTTAAAGAACGGGTCGGAATAGGAAAGCTTGGTATCGCAGGCAAATGCCTGTTCGCCGTTTTTATCGAGGAAGACGAGCTTATCGACGGATTTATAGGTATCGAGCGGCAGGTCGAAATAGATAAAGCCCTTTTCGGAATAGGTGGCTATCGTATCGAGAGCGCCGTCGTTATTGCTGTCGCGGTCGAGGAGTTTATATTCCTGCTTTGCGTCGCCGGCACAAACGGTCAAAGACGCTTTGCTTCCCTCGGCGGAAACATCGTAGTTTTTATTCCAGAAAAATCCCGCGTAGGATTTCTGTAATCTTCCCGCATCGGTCTTATTGCCCTGTTCGTCCTCGGAGAAGGTAAGCGTCGCGGCGTTGAAGATCACTATTCCGCCGTCGCCTTCTACGCTTTTATACGCGATATCCTCATCGAAATAGCCGCCGACGAGTATCATGGCGTCTTGGTAATTCCCGCTTTCGAGCGAGGAAGCTATCTTCGACATAGACATATCGTACATATAGACGTTTGGCAGTATCACGGCGATAAGAACGCCTATAAGGAAGGCGACGCCGTAATAGCAGATATTAACGAGTATCTTTGTGCCTTTTTTCATTTTTTGTCGCTATCGGCAGGGCGGTTGGCGCGGAATGCCGCCTCGCGCTTTTCGAGATTCTCGCGCTGTTCTTTATATTGTTTTCGATTAATTACGGGGATAAGAAAATAAATCAGCACGCCGACGGCGACTATGCCGAGGCAGATCAGGAAGAAGGTTTTGTCGACCTTACCGAGCTTCATTGCCAAAGAAAGCAGCATGTTCGTTTCTCCTTCGTTAAAGGCGCTTCCGCAAAATGGGCAGAGTAACGCCATAATATATTTACACATAATCAATTTAACATAAAGGGCGAAAAATGTCAACACAAAGAGGAGAAAATGTGTCGAAAATATGACGGGCTTCCTTTTCGTGAAAAGGAAGCGAAAAGCTTTTAAAGCGCTGTTCCTTTTCGTAAAAAGGAACCGAAAAGCTTTTAAAGCGCTGTTCCTTTTCGTAAAAAGGAACCGAAAAGCTTTTAAAGCGCTGTTCCTTTTCGTGAAAAGGAACCGAAAAGCTTTTAAAGCGCGAAAGTAAACTTTCGCGGGGAGGATTTTAAATATCCCATACAATAAAAAATCGTTCGCGCAAGCGAACGTTCCTATTGAAGCTGAATGCCGAATGCTAAAAAAGCCACCGAATCATCGGTGGCTTTTTGGTTACTGGTCTATGTATGGGCGGGCGGATACTCTGCGAAGTATCTCATCATAGGGAGACGCGACGTCCCAGCACATCTCGGCGAAGAGGGCGTTGGGGAGATAGATATGTCTGTCGAAGAGTCCGTCTTCGACGAGGTCGGAAAGGGTGCAGTCGCCTTTCGTTTTCTCGGCAAGGAGTTTTATTACGCTATACGCTTTTTCGCCGTTTTGGAGCCAAGCGCTTTCCTGATAGCGGTAGATATCGCGGCGCAGCGTTGCTTTTTCGGCTATTTCCCTCTCGCTGTTCATCCCGAGGATAAACGGGGTTTTCTGGTGGGCGAAGCAGCTCCAGTCGAGCCAGCTTGCGCCTTTTAACACCGCGCCGAAGCGTTTGCCTTCGCGAAGCGCGGCGATCTTTTCGGAGAATGAAAGCGTCTCGTCGTAATCGGCGGTATCGAAAGCGTTATAGTGATATGGGAACGCGCCGCAATCCTCCCAGACGATATATATCCTGTCGTCGGTTTTGGCTATTTTATCGAGGTGGTTTTTGACGGAGGTGGCGTGGAGACCGAATTCGATTTTCAAATCTGGATAAAGCTTATATATCTCGGAAGCGATATAGTTAGTCCACTTTACCGCGTATTCGGCGATATTGACGCCGTCTTGGGTATCGGTCTTCTGCTCGGTGAACATCTGGTAATATATCCCGTCGCAGCCGGTATCGGCGTAGCCGTTTTTATATGAATCGACGGCGGCTTTGCCCCACTCACGCATAAGCTCTTCGCTTCGGATATCGAGGTGTTCGTCCCAGCCCCACGAATAGCCCCAGAAGACCTTTACGCCAAAAGAATGGGCGTAGTCGACTATCTCGCGGGCGTTGAGCGGCGGGCAGTCGTTCCATATCGTGATTTTATTCATTTTTAAGCGGGCGAGGTTTTTTATATAGGACTTATAATCGTAGATAACGTGTCCCCACGTCCAGAGCCCGCGCTCTTTTACGGCGGGGGAGGATCTATGCTCGGTTTCGGGCATTTTGTCGATAAAGGGTTTTACGAAAAACGGGTGCCCGAGAGTTCTTCTTCTCGCCTTCGGAAGATAATCGTCGCAGAAGGAGCACGCCGAATAGAAGACGGAGAGTTCGCTTCCGCCGGAGATGATTATATATTCGTCGGCGACTTTATAATATGTTTCGTCCTCGGAAAGGTTTATGGAAGAAAGCTTTTCGGCGACGGAGGGGTTGGAGGATTTTGTGCCGATGAATATGGGGATATTTTCGCTCGACGGTTTGCCTTGATACATTTCGGGGATATAGGGGACGAATTCGCAAAGGGTCTCGTAAAGAAGCTCTATCGCGCGTTTTTCGGGGCCCTTATATTCGCCGTAGACGATATCGTATCTTGCGCCGTCGTAGAATTTTGTGAGTTCCATTTATTTGTCTCCGTTTTTGTCTTCGGGGAGTTCTTCGGGTTTATTTTCGCGTTTTTTGAAAAGCTTTTTGAAAAATTCTTTGCCTTTTTTCTTTTCTTTATCGTCTTGCTTGGGTGCAAGCTTTAAAAGCTCGCCTGTTTCGGTATCGACGCGGTCGACATCGAGATATTCGTCGCTTGAAAGCGGGTATTCCTTGGCGGTGAGGCGGCGGGCGACGCGTTTTCTTATAACGTAGAAGAGCACGGCAAAGACGGGAACGGCGAAGATAAGTCCCATTATTCCGAAGATGCCGCCGCAAAGCAACAGCGCGAAGGTTACCCAGAACGCCGAAACGCCGGTTTGGTCCTCCATTATTTTGGGCTCGATGATGTTGCCCTCGACCTGCTGGAGAATTATCGTGAAGATTATATAGATTATTCCCTGGCGGACGTCGGTAATAAGGATAATGAACGCCGTGGGGATAGCTCCGATGAAGGGGCCGAAATAGGGGATGACGTTCGTTACGCCGACGAAGACCGAGGCGATTATCGGATAGGGCATTCCCATTATCGTCATAAAGATAAAGGTAAGAATACCGACTATCGAGGAGGTTATTATTTTACCCGAAAGGAATTTTCCGAAAACGTCGTTGCCGTAGCGGGCGGTATCGAAGATATCGTTGGCTTTTTCGGGGGAGAAATAGGCGAGAACGAGTTTTTTGCCGTGGGCGATGAATTTCTTTTTCTCGAGCAGCGCGTAGACGCAGACGACGAGAGAGATAAGGAAGTCGATGACGAAGACGACGACGCTGTACATTCCGTCGATAAGTCCGGTAACGACCGTCGAGAGCTCGCCGCTTAACCAGTTGGTAACCGTGTTGACAAGTTCGTCGACATATTTATCGAAGTTGCGGAAGAAGACGCTGTCGGTATGCCTTTGTTCCTCGAGCCAATCGGCGGCGGATTTTAAAAGTCCGGGGGCTTTGTCGATGAGCTTTACCAAATTCTCGAGGAATTCCGGGATTATAAGCACGAGCAAAAGGGCGATTACCGCGATAACGACGATTATCGAGACGGTAACGCCGATACCGTGGGCGAGGCGTTTTCTTGATGATTCCTTTTTGGGTTTATTGCGTTTCGCGCAGATTTTCAGCGTTAAATTTTCGACGGCGACGTTCAACGGGTTTACGATAACCGCGAGAATGACGCCGATAAAGACGGGAGAAAGGATGCCGAAAAACCAGAAGAGCGCGTTTTTGACCGTGTCGATGCTGAAAAGCAGCGCAAAAACACCGACACAGACGGCGAAGATGACGACCGTTCGGCGGATTATACGAAGTTCGGAGGGTCTGTTTGTTTTGTTTTCGCTTCCGTTTTTATTTTCGTTCATGGCGGCTCCTTATATAAAAGAGGCGGAAAATTCGGGATAAAGACATTTTTGTCGATAAAATTATTATACCACCAAATTTTTCTTTTGTAAAGTATCAAAAGCAAACTTGAATTCGGGAGAAATATGATATATAATGTAGAAAAATCCTAAAGGAGGTCGGCGTATGAATATCGGGAAAATAATAGCGTCTGTTCTGGCTTTTGCCGCGGTATTCGCGTCGCTTCCCTTTTTTGCTTTATCCGAGAAGGACGAAGCTTTCAAGGCGGCGAGGGACGAAAACCGATTCGTGAACGTCTGTGCGCACGCGAATTACAAAACGGTTTTGAAAAACGCGGTGTATTTTCAGAAGGACGGCGCGGATATGCTGACCGACTTGAAATATTCGACGCTCAAAGGCGAAGAGGCGGACGGCTGGGTCGGGATAAAAAGTTATAACGGCGAGGCGGATTACCGCATCACGATAACCGCGGAGCTTAAATACAACTACGACGGAGTTTCGCTTTTTTACGCGAGGTTCGGCAAGACGGGCGCACTCGGAGCGGATATGCCGACGTCGGTTAAATTTTACATTTCGACTGACGGCGGGAAGTTTACGCAGATAGGCATTGCGTCGACGACGACGGACGTAAGCGGAGACAACGTCGCGGCGATATACATGATAAAGACCAAAAAGGGCTGCAACGCGAAATATATAAGAATGGTAGCCGAAAACGTCGGGACCGCGGCGACGCTTATCAACGAGATAGGCGCGGCGGCATTTTACGAAGAAGCGCGGCTAAACGACGACGGCAAAAACGAATATTTCGGCGAAAACGGGCTTATTTACAGAATATCCGAAGACGGCGCCGAGGTCATCGGCAGCGAGAAGACGATTTTCGAAAGCGCGGACGCCGACGCCATCGTACCGAGCGACGCGGATTTCACGCACGACGGGGATATTTATTACATCGGCAAAGGCAGCGAGACCGAAAGAAAGGTCATAAGCGACTTTATCGGCGAAGGGAACGTCGCTTATTCGAAAGTTCCGAACAACATAAAATACATCGTTATCCACAACACGGGGACTGTCGAAGAGGCGACGACGGCGCAGAGGTACAACGACGTTCTTCACAGGCAGACGAAGGAATCGAGCTGGCATTACACCGTCGACGAAAACGACATTTATCACTCGCTTTCCGACGACATCGTCGGCTGGCACGCGGGTTCTTCGCACAATTACGAGAGCATAGGCATAGAAATTTGCGTCTGCGGTGCGCCGAAAAACGGAAAGGATTTTGTTTTCAGCGGTGCGGCATACGACAAGTGGGTCGATGAAAGGTTCGACAAATCTTTACGCGGTGCGGCGATGCTGACGGCGGAATTACTTATCAGATACGGGCTTTCTACCGACAGGATAATTCAGCATTTCGACGTCAGCGGGAAGAATTGCCCGATGTGGATGCGGGCGGACGGCAAAAAGTTCGTCCACGACGGTCCGAACTGGATCCGGTTTATGGGCTACGTCGAAAATTACTATGCGCGGCTTAAAAAGGGAGCATCCGTTCAGCCCGAAAAGGATATACGGATTCCCGAATACGTTCTTGATTTCGACGGGATTTTACGTCCCGTGGTCGCTATCGGCGAAAACGCTTTTTCGGGAGTTATCACCGAGAGCGTTTATATTCCCGCAAGCGTTAAAAGCATATCCGAAAAGGCGTTCGAGGGCTCTTACGGCATAAAGAGCGTTGAGATCTCGGCAAACAGCAGATATTTTGAGACCGACGGCGAAAACATTTTCGACATCGGCGGCAACCCGATTCTCAACATCCATTCGGAAGAATTACCCATTCCCTCCCCGCGCGAAGATTGCGCGCTTGACCTTCGCAGGTACGGGCGGAATTATTACGTCTATTTCGTCGGCGAGGCTATCACGCTAAAAGAAGCGGCGAAGGATTACGGCGCGGAAGTTTACTCCGGCACCTTCGGCGGAGTCGGCATCGCGGACAACGAGAAGCTTTCGACGGGCGCGGTTTTGGACTTTGACGGTATCACGCTTTATTGCGTTTTACGCGGAGACGGCAACGGCGACGGCAGGATCAACGCGAACGATTATCTTATCTCCAAGCGGAACTGCCTCGGCACCTATTCCCTTTCGCCTTCGCAGACCGTCGCGCTCGCGTTCACCGACGGGCTTAAAGTGCGCCCGACGGACTACATGCTCCTGAAACGCCACGTGATGAAGACGTTCGATATAAACAAATGAGTTTTTGTGCCTTTTAAAAAAGGTGCGCGAAAGCCTCACACCTTTTTCGTGAAAAAGGTGTGCCAAAAAGCTTTTAATGCGCTGTTCCTTTTCGTGAAAAGGAACCGAAAAGCTTTTAATGCGCTGTTCCTTTTCGTGAAAAGGAACCGAAAAGCTTTTAAAGCGCGAAAGTAAACTTTCGCGGGAGATATATAAATACAAGCATTAAAGCCGCAAAAGCGGCTTTTTGTTTTTGCGTTTATTCTTCTACCGGAGGCATCTCATTAGGTGCTGCGGGCT
>JAZUJV010000145.1:0-34479 GCA_045642945.1 Eubacteriales bacterium
TTCGGAAAAATCGGTTTTACAGCTTCGGCAGACAATAAATGAGGAATGGGGAACACGGAAATGAAAGAAGAACTCATCATCTGGCTGACGGAAGATTCCAATCCGATGGTGAAATTCCGCACGCAGAAAGAAATATTGAAACTTAACGTCAGCAGCGAGGAATCCAAGCGGTATATCCTGTCCCGCATACCGGAAAACTGGTACACGGTTAAAGGGCTTTGGTACACCAATTATCTGACGGCGCTTGCGGAAGCGGGGCTAAACGCGGAGGATGTTGAGGGCGCGTGGCTTGAACAGGCTTTTGCAAAACTTAAAAATAACGAACACGGCTGCGAGGACTTTATGCTGCTTCGCGCACTCGTTATGCTCGGATTCGGCAATGAGGAACCGGTGCATGGAGCGTTATCCGCAATCTCGGATGCCGCGCTTCCGGACGGCGGTTTTCTTTGCAAAATGAAGCTTGACAAAAAATCATATGTTCCTAAGGGATGTTATAAAGCAAATCTGATGGCTTTGCTATTAGCTTCCGAGTGTAAAAAGAAAAACGTCACTGCGCTTTTCACGGATGCTTTGGTGCGGAATTTTGTGAATCGGAGACTGTTTTACAAAAGCGGGACGGACGAGCTTGTTTTGCAGGAGCGGGAGGGCTGGCGGACGATCGATGTATTCTCACCCCTTGAGGTCATGCGCGTCGGCATCGTGAACGTCTACGAAGCACTCGTGAGTCTCCTCGGCAAAGATGATCCTGCTCTGCCCGAATGCGCGGCGATCATCGAAAGCCACACCGTCCGGGGAAAAGTCATTCTGCAGGGGACGAGCACGAAAACCTATCTGCCCAAAGAAAAAGTCGGGGGGCCGAGCAAGTGGAATACGCTCTATTATTTGCTGGCGCAGTCATAACCGTGCCGGAGGTGGACAATGATCGATTTTATTGAACTCGGCGGGATCGTGTCGGGCTTCGGTATCCAAAACGGAGAGATCAACTGCCTTTCCGGAAATGATTTAGTCAAGATCGCAGATGGTGCCGTGGTACTTCAAAAGACAGTTTTTGAAAAATCCGGTGCGGCAAGGTTTTTCGCTGAAAACGAGAAACACATCGTCATCGCCGATTTCTGCACGCTTCTCTCTTTTTCCAAAGAAACCTTCGAACAGGAAAACGAAGTAAAAATCGGAAACGACCTCACGTCCGATATCTGTTATCTTTTTGCAGAAGGCGATTATGCTTACTGCTCCATCCGCAACGGCGGTATTGCAAAGGTGCGGATCGATGATTTCAAATATGAGATATACACGACGTCGGACGCGAGCATCTGGGAAATAAACTGCTTTGAAGGAATGCTTTATTGCGGAACGGTCGATGGGCATATTCTGAAAATCGACAAATACATTATGCAAATCGTCAAAGATGCCGAAGTGTCAAAGAAAAACATCAAAAGCATCCGCAAGGACGGAAATAAACTATACGCCGCGTCGCAGGATATGAAATTATACGTCCTTGACTTTGATACGCTCGACGTTTTGGCGGTCAAGCGAAACGTACATAAATATATGTATTACGTTGCGGGAATCACCGATCACTGCATTGTTACGGTTTCGCATCCGGCGTCGGAGATCTCGATTCTGGACAAGGAGACCCTCGAAACGATCCGCGCGATCCGTGAACCGCTGAGGCTCAGCGGGCCGGTAAAACTGGAAGGCGATATTTTGTACTACGCTTCAAGGAATTTCAACGGCATCAAAATGATGAAGATTGAGTAAAAGATTTTCGGAGGAACGATGGAAAAATATATCGAAGGCAATAAAGCCGCGTGGGAAGAGGCGTTTGAAAACCGTGATCCCGCCTGGGGCGCGGATATTTCGGAACGTATGACGAAAGAGGATTATCCCTTCTTCAATGAGGAAACGAAAGCGGTTCTGAAACAGCTTGGAACGGAAGGAAAAGTGATCGGACAGTTCTGCTGCAATAACGGCAGAGAGCTGCTATCGCTTGTAAAGAGCGGAAAGGCGAAAGCAGGCATCGGATTTGACATTGCCGAAAATCAGGTCGCGTTCGCAAACGAAAAAGCCAGAGAACTCGGGCTTCCGTGCGAATTCGTCGCGGTCAATGTTTATGACATCGACGATCGGTATCGGGAAATATTTGATGTTGTCATCATTACGATCGGCGCGCTTTGCTGGTTCAGGGATCTGACCCGTTTCTTTGAGATCGTCTCAAAATGTATGAAGCCCGGCGCTGTGATCGTGATCAACGAACAGCATCCCTGCACCAATATGATCGCCTCCGAAGGCGAGGACGAATACGATCCGGCTCATCCTCTTGAATGTAAATATTCTTATTTTGAGCACGAATGGATCGGTAACGACGGGATGTTTTATATGACGCAGAAGACCTATCCGTCAAAGACGTTCACGGATTACACCCACCCGCTGTCCGAGATCATCACCGGAATGTGCCATAGCGGTATCGTTGTGACCGGAATGCAGGAATTCGATTACGATATCAGCGGCGGATTTGAAGACATCAGCGGCTGCGGGTATCCGTTGTCGGTACTGATTGAAGGGAAAAAAGAGTAGGAGGAATTATTATGCCGTCACCGGAAAAATTCAGAGAAACGCTTGCGGACTTTGCGGTAGACGAAGCGACCGTGCAGAAGATCAACGCGGGATACGAGAAAGTCGTATCCAAAACGAATAAGAAGATCAAATCCGCATACATGGCACAGGCGATCACCGTGATGAACGAGGAACTGCCGAAGAAAAAAGTGCAGGAAATCATTGAGGCCAATGCTTGCTGCAAGAGCGGTGCGCGGCTCAAAACGTCGCAGGAGTTTGCAAGAGCACATAAGGACGATACCATGGAGGAACGACTTGCGCTCATCAGCGAGCGTCCGTATATGAATATGGGTTCTGCAAAGCTGAACGGCGACGGCGACATCATCGTTCACGCAGTCACCTATCATCCGGAAGACAGATTTGAGTGCGCTTGTCCGACGGTCAGCCACGTCAAACGTGATTATGCCATCCCGCGTGAATACTGCTTTTGCTGCGGAGGTCATTTCAAATTTCACTATGAGATCATGCTCGGAGTAAAGCTCGAGCTTTGCGAGATCGTTTCCTCTCCCCATGACACCGAGGGGCGTGAACCGTGTGTGTTCAGATTTCGCATTGTGAGGTAAAAACGGAAGGAAAAACATATGTCTGAGAGAATGCTTGACAAATCAGTAAACCCGCAGTATTCCGATCTCGTCGGATTCTGCGGAACGCAGGGAGAAATGTTTGATCGTTTTAATGATTGGGTGAGAACAAAATTCAAAACGGACGCGGAGATCAAATTCCCTTACGGCAATTCATACGGGTGGTGCGTGTCCCATCACAAAAAATCGAAACTGGTCTGCAATGTATTCCCGGAAAAAGACGCATTCAGCGTGATGGTCAGAAAGACAAACAAACAGTTTTCCGAAGTATATGACAAAGTCTCGGAACAGGCAAAAGAAGTCATAGATAACAAATACCCTTGCAACGACGGCGGATGGATCCATTTGCGCGTGACCGATGAAGCGTCATACGCGGATATCGTAAAGATCATGGAGTAAGCAAATGAGCAAGGTAAAAATAACTGTCATAAGCAGCAAGTGCCGCGGAGGGTACTGCAAATCGGGGGACGAATTTATCGTCGACGACCTCTGCCCGCCGATGTGCCACGAGCTGTGGAACGAAATTTATCCGATGGTCTACGCGCTGAAAAACGGAGCGGCGCTGGATTACGGTGCGGGACGAGCCAAATGCTTTGTCGCGAAATGCCCCGACGCCGGACGCGTCGTCGTCCACGGCGAGGTGATCGACGAAACAGACGAAAAATGACCGATCATCATAAAGCGGAAATGTTTTCATAAACACCCCCCTCGGCGGCAGGTTTTCTGCCGCCGGTTTTGTTTACAAAACCTTCACGTGTTATCCGAAATCCATTGACAACGCGACTGCGCGAATATATAATGTCGTTAGTGTATTATTATACATCAGAACGACGTTATCCGAACACACGGCGTCGAATCGGAGGCACCCCATGAACGATTGCATCAGCGAACGCAAAAACGAAAACAAACTTGATTTAAGCACCGCCGCGATAATAGCGCTCGGCGGAGATTTCGATTATATATCCGCTTTGAATCTCGAAACCGAAGACGAACAGATTTTTAAATACAACCCCGCTTTCATGAGCCTCGTTCCCGGCTGGGACAAGCTCGGAACCTACAAAGACAGAATGCGGGCAATATGCGATCTCTTCATTCACCCCGACGACCGCGTGTCCTTTTTGAAAGAGACGGATATATCCGCGCTCCGCGAAACGCTGACGAAGGATTCCCCTCAAAAAACCGTGAATTTCCGCGAGCTGATGGGCGACACCGTCATTTATTATCGCGGGCAGTATACACTTCTCGATAACGACGGAGCGAAAAGCTGTGTCGTCGGCTTTAAAAACGTCGACGAGCTGATGAAGCAAAAAGAAACCAGCGAGGAGACCCTTAAACGCAACCTTCGCCTGATCGAAGGCGTCGCCTCGAAATTTTCTTCCGTGCTTTACGTGAACCTCGACGACGGCTCGTTCACCTACCACGTCGTCCCGAACAACCGCGAGGAGCGGTACGACAAATACGGACAAGACAACAAAAGCTTCGAAAAGACGTTCGCGGCCTACGCGAAGGAAAATATATACGAAAACGAACAGAAAAACGTTATCGAAATCTTTAAGCTCGAAAATATCCGCGCGCGTCTCGAAAAGGAGCCGCAGTTCACCGAGACTTTTCGAATCGCCGACGAGGGCTGGACGAAGCTTTGCCAGATAAAAGTCGTTCTCGTCGAAAGCGAAAACGGCGTTCCGAAGGGCGCGGCTATCGGCTTTTCCTACGACGAGCAGGAAGTCGCGATGAACTATATCGACGAGAAATTACGCGCCGAATACGAGGCGCTGTATCTCATCGACCTCGAAAACGACAAATATATGCGTCTGCGCCTCGCGTCGCATCTTGATTTCGAAAGATATCAGCACGGCGTTTTAACGAAGATACTTCCCCAGTACGCGTCGGTCGTGCTTCCCGAATACCGCGATATCTGGAACAAAATCGTCGACCTCGATTTCTTCCGCGAATATCTCGCGGATTCCGACAGGAAAGAGCTCGTATATCAGGTCTCGGGCGCCGAGATCGAATGGCGCCGCGCCGTAATACAGGTAATCCAGAGAAAAGACGGCGTCGCCTCGCTGTTCATCTGGACTTTTATGCGGATCGACAAGGAGCGTGCCGAAAAGCTTTCGCTTCTCGAAACGATACAGAAACAGCACGAAGCGCTTCAGCAAGCGCTTGAAATGGCACAGAGCGCCAACCGCGCCAAGACCGTCTTTTTAAACAATATGAGCCACGATATCCGTACCCCGATGAACGCCATAATCGGCTATACGGGTCTCGCCGCGTCGCATATCGACAGCAAAGAACTCGTTACCGAATATCTTAAAAAGATCGGTCAGTCCTCCGAACATCTGCTCTCGCTTATAAACGATATTCTCGATATGTCGAGGATCGAATCGGGCAAAATGACGCTTAACGAGGAGGAGGAAAACCTCTCGGAGATAGTCCACACGTTACGAAGCATCACCCAGTCGGGCATCGCCGCGAAGAGCATCGACTTCTTCGTCGACGTGTTCGACGTTGCCGACGAGCATATAATCTGCGATAAGCTCCGCGTCAATCAGGTGCTTCTTAATATTCTTTCCAACGCCATAAAATATACCCCCACGCGCGGAACGGTAACCTTTAAGGTCTCCGAGCATAAATCTGTTTCCGACGGCTACGCGACCTACCGCTTCTCGATAAAAGACACGGGTATCGGTATGAGCGAGGAATTCTTAAAGACGATATTCGACCCGTTCACAAGGGCAAGGACCTCCACCGTTTCGGGTATTCAGGGCACGGGTTTGGGTATGTCCATCACGAAAAACATCGTCGATATGATGGGCGGCAGGATCGACGTCAAAAGCGAAGAAAACGTCGGGACGGAAGTCATCGTCGAATTCGACTTCAAGCTTGCCGAAGCGCAGAAAGAAAGCGACGGCGGCGCCCTCGAAAAGCTTAAAGGGCTTCGCGGGCTCGTCGTTGACGACGACCTCGTCGCCTGCGCGAGCATCTCGAAGATGCTTAAAGATATCTCGATGCGCAGCGAATGGTGTACCTCGGGCAAAGAAGCCGTTTTCAGAGCCGAGACCGCCTATGAAGAAGGCGACAGTTTCAGCGTCTATATAATCGACTGGCTGATGCCCGATATGAACGGAATCGAGACGGCAAGGCGCATCCGCAGCGCCGTCGGCGATCTCACCCCGATAATAATCCTTACCGCGTACGATTGGGCGGAGATAGAGCAGGAAGCTTACGAAGCGGGCGTTACCGCCTTCGTCAACAAGCCGCTGTTCATGTCCGACCTTAAAAAGACGCTCGCTTCCTGCTGTAATCCCGAAGCGGTAAAACCCGAAGAGGAAAAATCCGACTTTTCGGGCAGTAAGATACTTCTCGTTGAGGACAACGAGATGAACCGCGAGATCGCCTGCGAAATTCTCGGCGAATACGGCTTCGTTCTCGATACCGCCGAGGACGGCACCGTCGCCGTCGAAAAGATGAAAAACGCGAAGCCGAAGCAATACGATTTAGTCCTTATGGATATCCAGATGCCGCTTATGGACGGCTACGAGGCGACGCGAAGGATCCGCGAACTGCCCGATAAGTCCGTCGCGGCAACGCCGATCATCGCCATGACCGCCAACGCCTTCGAGGAGGATAAACAGCTCGCCTTCGCCGCGGGCATGGACGGCTTCCTCACAAAGCCTATCGAGATAGAAAAACTCAAAGCCACCCTCGCGGAATTCCTTGATAAATAAAATCAGAAGAGCTGTCCGTAACAAAATCGGACGGCTCTTTTCTTTTTTCTCCGAAAACCGTTAGCCCTTTTCCTTTTTCGTTCGTATATATAAGTGAAAACAAAAAGAAAAGGAGAAAAAATCATGAAAAAAGAACTTAACAAAAACCTTCGCGCGCTGACGGACGAAGAAGCGCTTAAAGCAGCAGGCGGAACTGATTTCGAAATCGAAGGCGGCCCCGGCGGATATGAACAGCATATCTATACGGAAGAGACGGAAGAAGAAGCGAAAAGAAAATTCGGTCTCAGATAAACGGCAAGGCGGAAAAAGATATGTCTCATACGAAATAAGCCCATCCCGGCGGCGTAACAGCCGAAAGGATGGGCTTTTTTATTTTGCCGTTTCCCGATATAATTTGCAAAAAGCAAATTTCGATATATTTCCGCTATCGCGGAAATTCGATATGAAATGCGCCTCGGCGCATTTCACGAATATAACCCCAATCTTGCCCCGCAGGGCATATCGAAAATCCCGCAAGGGACTTATTCCGCTGCGGAGCGTCTCTTAGGATGCTCCGCACATCGGTCGGTTTTTTGGTAAAATATGTAAATATCGAGCATTTTCCCGATTTCCGAGATTTTTTCTTACATTATTATTTAATATATTCCGCTTTCGTGCGCAGTTTACTGCCCGTATACGGGCAATTGAAAACACACGTTTTTTGTGTAAAATTATTTTGGATGATTATTATTATTTATATGTAGAGAGAAAATTGCGGAATAAAATGGAAAAAGGTGTATCGCGGTATTTTGATACACAAGCACGGTCGGGCGGACCGCGCAAAAAGATCATGACGCAGCGTTTCTTTTTTAAAAAAACGACCCGAAGGGAGGGAGATGGATGAACGTCTCCGAACAAAACAGATATAAAGTTACCGGATATATCGCTTATCATCTTCTTCCGGTATCGGCGCTGTTCGTGATCTGTTCGCTTGTTTCGCTGTTCGGCGAGGTCGATCTGTTTCCCAATAAAGCTTCCGCGTGGGTATGCTTTGCGGCGGCGCTGATCGCCGTTTTGCTCCCGATGCTTTCGATGCTTCTTATGCGGTTCGGCGCGCCGAAGCTTTTCGGGCACGCGGTAATGCTCGGTGCGCTTGCCGAAGCGGCGCTGACGACCATATTCTTCGGGCTTTGCGCGCTTCCGCTGTTCATACTGCCGATGATACTTTCGATATACTACCAAAAGAGGCGGATGACGAAATATGCTTCCGCCGTCGGCGCTTCGCTGATGCCCGTTTCTGCGCTTATATCATATTTCTGTAAGACGGGAACGTTTTATTCGGGCGCGGAAAAATCGGACGCCGCCTTCTATGCCGAGCTCGCCGCGCTTTTCGTGATCCTCATATCCGAATGTGCCGCCGTCGTCTCGGTATCGGTTTACAGCATAAAGCTGACGAATTTTCAAAAAAGTCTCGCGAGCACCGTCGCGAAGGACGAACGCCTCGGCGTTTTCAGCCGCGGACAGTTCCAGCTCACGATGAAACAAAGGCTCGAGCGCGGCGATATGCTCGTCGTTACCGACATCGTGAAATTCTCGGTCT
The DNA here is from genome assembly GCA_045642945.1 of Eubacteriales bacterium. Taxonomy (GTDB): domain Bacteria; phylum Bacillota; class Clostridia; order Oscillospirales; family CAG-382; genus Coliplasma. Next base: position 8,502 of record JAZUJV010000145.1, read on the forward strand.
TCAACGAGCTTTTCGGCCACGAAGCGGGCGACAAGCTGCTTAAAGGCATAGCCGACCTGCTTATAAAATACACCGGCGAAAACGGGATAGTCGGGCGCCTCGGCGACGACCACCTCATTTTCCTGATACAAAAAGACTCCTACGACCCCGAAAAGCTCGTCTCGATGCTTTTCCATAACGAGGAGCTCGCGGGGAATCTTCATTACACGGTGGATACAATCTGCGGCGTTTACGAAATAACCGACGGGCGCATCTCCGCCGAGGTCATGTGCGACCGTGCTCTTATGGCGGTTCACAGCCAGAAGGCGAAAACCGAGGGTTTGGCGGTCTACCGCGAATCCATGCTCTACGACGCGCGCAAGAGCAAAGAGTTCCTCGCGGAATTAAAAACCGCGCTCGACCAGAACCAGTTTATCCTGTTCTTACAGCCGCAATGCACGTCCGACGGAACGGTTACGGGCGCCGAGGTGCTTTCGAGATGGCAGCACCCCGACAGAGGCATAGTCCACCCGAACGTTTTCATCCCGATATGCGAGGAATACGGGCTTATCTCCCGCCTCGACCTCGATATATGGGAAAAAGCGGCGGAGACGATAGCCGATTGGAACGCGAGAGGAAAAAAAGAATTATCGCTTTCGATAAACCTGTCGCTCGTCGACCTGTATGAAATGGACGTTTACAAAGAGCTGCTCGGCATCACTAAGAAATACAAAATAGACCCGAAGCGGCTCCACCTCGAAATAACCGAAACGGGACTTATGAAGGACCTTAAACGAATGGTCGAGATAATCGAAAATCTGCGCGGGGCGGGCTTCATAGTCGAAATAGACGATTTCGGGAACGGGAATTCCTCGCTCGGGATGCTTAGCGAAATAGAAGTCGACGCGATAAAGCTCGATATTTCCTTCATCAAGCGGCTTGAAACGGGCAAAAACGCCGTAACCGTATTAAAAATCATCACCGAGCTCGTAAAAAGCCTCGGTACGCTTCCGATAGTCGAAGGCGTCGAAAACAAAGAACAGTTAAAAATTCTTACCGAAATAGGATACGAGCATTTTCAGGGTTATTATTTCGGAAAACCGATGTCGGTTTCCGAATTCGAAGAAAAATTCATGCAGTAAAATTCCGCGGAAGGAGGACCGCACATGACGGATACCGTGCTTATAACGGGATATACCGATTTTATAACCGACGATTTCATCGCCAACGCTTTTCCGCACCACCGTGTGGTCATCACCGGCGGTACACAGGTAAAAAACTCGTCCGAAAACAAGGTCTCTGTATATAAAGGAGACCTCGACGAAGCGGCGTGCCGCAAGCTTTTCAGAATGTACGATTTCGAAAAAGTCGTGTTCTTCTCGGGCGGGACCGCGCCTTTCTGCACGATAGACGGCGACGAGCTCGAAAAACTTCCGGTCGTGCTTTCCCATTGCGGCGAGGACACGAAAATACTTTACGTTATGGGCAACGAGCACCCCTCGACCGACCCCGCTTCCGTTATCGAATTCGCGGCGAAGGAGATATGCGGAAGAAGCTCCTACCGAACGCAGGGCGTGAACATCGTCGTTTCTCCGTGGATATACGATATGTACGCGCCGCAGCCCGCGCTTTTCGGATATTTCGAAAAGGGGCTCCATACCATTCCGTTCTCCGCGGGGCAGGAGCTGTCTTTCCTCGCGGCGGAGGACCTCGCGCTGCTTATTTTCAGGATGTTCGATAACTGGGATATCTCGATAGAGCCCTATTACGTCGCGAACGTTTTCGTCGATACCGCCGAAAAATTCACTCTGCTCGCCGAAAGAGAGCTCGGGACCGACGACGTTTCCTACGAATTCACCGAATCGCGCCGCTATGACCTGACCGCGTGGAAAAACACCGAGCTTCGCACGAGGTTCATGTGGTTCCCCGTCTATTCGTTTTTCGAGGACCTGCCCAAAATAATCAGCCATTATAAAGAATCCAAGCCCAAAAAGGCGGGACTTCTCGACAGGATACTCAAAAAGAACAACATCATAATCCGTATCCTCGAGCTTCTCGTCGGATATGCGATATGCGAATTCCTTATGAGGATAACCGGCGTGGATATCCATTTCAAAATGATAGATTTCCGCCTCCTTTACGTCGTCGTCATCGGAATAATGTACGATATGTATATGGGGCTCGCCGCGGCGCTTATCGCCTCGATATCACTCGTTTTCGCCTATTTCCGCGGCGGAACGAGCTGGCTCAACCTGTTCTACGAGCCGGCGAACTGGCTGCCGTTCATCGCGTATTTCACGGTCGGCGCTCTTTGCGGATATATAAGGGCGAGAGACCGCGACCTGCTGACGTTTTCAAAAAACGAAACGACGTCTATTCAGGAAAGATACGATTATCTTATTTCGATAAACGAAGATATCCTTCAGGAAAAGAAGGATTACAAACAGCAGATAATCGGAAGCCGCGACAGCTTCGGCAAGATTTTCAAAATAACCCGACAGCTCGACGACGTAAACCCGAAATATATCCTCGCGAGGGCGACGGAGATAATCGAAAACGTTATGTCGAACCCGAGCGTCGGGATATACAACTGCAACTGCGGACGCAATTTCGGCAGGCTCGCCATCTCGTCAAGGGGCGTCGAGTTCCCGTTCTCGCAGATGATGAAGCCGTTTTACGATAAGCTCGAAATTCTCGCCGACGGCGAGGTATACGTCAACCGCGACCTCGAAGAGGGTATGCCGAAATATATGTACGCCATAAGGAAAAACGGCGAGATAGATACCGTAATAATGCTTAAATACGCGGAATACAGCCAGATGACGCTTTATTACGAAAACCTTTTCAAGGTCCTCTGCGGGCTGATATCGAGCTCGCTTATCCGCGCCTCCGATTACCAAAGCGTCGTCCACGAGGCAAAAACGGTCAAAGGCACCGAAAACGTTTTATCCTCCGAATTTTTCAAAGAAGAATTAAGGCTCGCGCTCGACAGCCGCGAAAAGAACCTTGCCACTCACCTTCTTATAAGGATCCCCTGTGCCGAGGAAGAGCTCGCCGAAAAGGAAAAGCTCGCGGCGAAATGCGTCAGGAACACCGACGAGCTCGGCTATTCTGACGGCTTTATCTACGTGCTTCTTTATCAGGCTCTGCCGCGGGATACCGAATTTATCCTGCCGAGGTTTTCGGACGCGGGATTGACGTGTGAGTTTCTCGACATCGACGCGCAAAGCGAGTTTGCGGGGGACGAACGATGAAAGCCATTCTTATTTCGGTCATCGTCATCCACGTCATCCTGTGCGCGATAGCGATACTTCTGACGATTTTCAAAAAACTCCGTCTGCGCCCGATGGCGCTGACCTATCTTATACTCGTTCCGATATTCGGGCCTGTCAGTATTCTGTTTCTTCATATCCACAAGCTCCGCGGCGGCGAAGACGCCGAGGTGAACGTCTCGAAATTCCGTATAGAAGCGGATATATACCGTTCGATCGGATTTTCGACCGACGAGGACGAAGACGTCGTTTCGCTCGAAGAGGCGATGATTTTAAACGATTCGAACACCCGCCGCAGCCTTATAATGGACCTCGTGAAAGAAAACGTCGTCCCGCTCGAAGAAGCGCTGACATTAAGCACCTCGAACGTTCGCCGTAAGCTTATGATGGACGTGCTGAACTCCGACACCGCGGCGTTTTACGGATTGCTTGAACAGGCAAGGCTTAACGACGACGTCGAGGTGGTGCATTTCGCGACGACGGCGATGTCCGAGCTTAACAAACAGTACGATTTAGAGCTCGAGCATTTCCGCAAGCTCGACGAGGCCGAGCCCGAAAACGCCGAAATGCTTTATGAATACTGCGGCTGTATGAAAAGCTTTCTCGAGCTCGAAATAATAAAAGGTCAGATGCTCGAGATGAGGCGGGCGCAGTATATCGACCTGTTAAAAAGACTTATCGCGCTCGAGCCCACGCCCGAAAGCTATTGCGATTTAGCCGAGCAGCTTATGCTCGCCGACAGGTTCGACGAGGCGAAATCGACCTTTGACGATATGTTCGAGCGTTACCCCGAAAACGAAAACGTCTGGATACTTTATATAGAATATTTCGTCCGTCTCGGCGACGGCGCGGAGGTAAAAAAGCAGGTCGAGGAGGCTTTGCGCGAGCATATTTATTTCAGCTCCGCCACTTATGAAAGACTCTCGTTCTGGCTTGAAAAATCGGGGAGCAAATAATTTTCCGAAAAATACGAATAAGGAGGCAACACCGTGGGAGAATCCCAGAAAACGAAATATATAACGATTTTCGGCATCCTTGCCGTGTTCCTTCTTATAGCCGCGATACTTTTCGCCGAAAGAGCGGGAATACAGATAAAGGAAAAAGAAGAAAAAATATCCTATCTCGATCCCGAAAAGGTCGTATATATCGAAGACGCGATGAGCGGGATGAAAAAAGAATGTCTTATCCTCACCGACCTCGGAAGAAACGACAGCGCGGACGCATATACTGAATTTGACAGGATGCTTCTCGATATGAAGGTCCCGAACGACGTAATCGACCTCGGAAGCGAAAAGATGCCGGAGGACCTTTCCGGATATTCCTCCGTCATACTTCTGACGCCCGACGCAGACGCGCTCGGAAGCGATATCGAAAGACTTTCCGATTGGGTAAGCGGCGGCGGTAATCTGCTTATCGCGATGACGCTCGAGTTCAGCCCCTCCTCGGAATTTCTGCTCGAAAAGGCGGGCGCGGTCTATTTCGGGCCGTATATCGTCGTGCGCGATTTATGGGTAGACAAAAACTTTATGCTCGGCGGCGGACAGTCTTTTCCGATCCCCGACCCCTTCGATTCTTCGAGAATGGTACAATTACGCGAAGACGCGGAGATTTACGCGAGGGCGAACGGCGAAAACGGCGTTCCGATAATATGGTCGAGGGATTTCAAGGACGGAAAGATCGTAACCGTCAACCTCGGCTTATACGAAAAATCCACCCGCGGCTTCTATGCGATGGCTTATTCGCTGCTCGACGACGTCTGCGCCTATCCCGTGCTCAACGGGCTCGTCGTATTCCTCGACGATATGCCCTCCCCCGTTCCCGAGGGAGAATCGCAGTATATCGAAAGAGATTATCATATGAGCATCGCGGATTTCTATGTCAATAAGTGGTTCCCCGATATAGAAAATCTATCGAAAAAATATAACTTCCCTCTCGTCGGTCTGATAATAGAAAACTACGGCAAAGACGTTTTCGGGAACACCGCGAGACAGCCCGACACCGCGCGTTTCCTCTATTTCGGCAACCAGATACTCAGAAGCGGCGGCGAGCTCGGATACCACGGCTATAACCACCAGCCGCTGACGACGACTATAGATTACGGCGACCTTTTCAATTACACGGCTTGGGAAAACGACGGCGCCATCGCCGCGAGCTTCGGCGAGCTTATGGATTTTTCCGAGATGCTTTACCCCGACGCGAACATTTCGGTCTACGTGCCGCCTTCCAATATAATGACGGAAGAGGGACGCGAATATATCGGCTCGATATTCCCGAAAGTCAGAACGGTGTCCGGGACTTATTTCGAAGACGCCGCTTACGATTATTCCTATACGACAGAATTTTTCGCCGCGAGAGACGGCGTCGTGGAGCTGCCGCGAATATCCTCCGGCTCGGTCCCCGACGATTTTATGGGCATGGCGATACTTTCCGAGCTGAATATGCACATGGCGTTCTCGCATTTCATCCACCCCGACGACGCGATGGACGTCGACAGAGGTGCCGAGCTCGGCTGGCCGACGCTTTATAAAAATCTTAACACGCTCTTCGACTACGTTACCGAAAGCGCCCCCGCGATGCGCCACGTCGACGCCTCGACGCTCGCCTGCACGGTACAGAGATGGAGCGGTCTGACGGTCGATAAAAAATGGAGCAAAAGCGGGAACAAGGAAGTTCTTACCGTTACCCTCGGCAATTATATCGACGAAGCTTATCTTATGATGAGATTCAATACCGGCGCTCCGGACGGCGTCAGCGGAGGAAAACTTACGAAAATGACGGAAACGCTTTATCTGCTCGAAGCGGAAGGCGCCGTCGTTACCTTTGAATGGAACAGGTGAACTTGTGAAAATATGCCTGATACTCGAGGGCTCGTATCCGTACGTTAACGGAGGCGTGTCTACCTGGATGCACAATTATATAAAAGGGATGCCGGAACAGGAATTTATCCTCTGGGTAGTCGCCGACAAAGCGGAAAAGAAGGGCAATTTCGTTTACGAAATACCCGAAAACGTTACCGAGGTGCACGAGATATTCCTTGACGACGCGCTCAAGCTCAAAGCGGACAAGGATTTCAAGGCGTCCTTCACCGATCACGAGGTCGAACAGCTGCGCAGGCTGATGGATTGCAAAAATCCCGAATGGGAAACGCTGTTTTCGCTTTATCAGGACCGCAGGATCGACCCGATGGCGTTTTTGCAAAGCGACGCGTTTTTAAAGATACTTACGGATATGTGCTTGAAGGATTATCCGTACATAGCGTTTTCCGACGCGTTCCATACGATAAGGTCGATGCTTCTGCCCGTGCTTTATCTTTTGAGCGCCGAAGCGCCCGAGGCGGACGTCTACCATTCGACCTGCACGGGCTACGGCGGACTTCTCGCCTGCCTCGGCGGATATATCCATAAAAAGCCCGTGCTTCTGACCGAGCACGGCATCTATACGCGCGAGCGCGAGGAAGAGATAATCCGCGCCCGATGGGTACAGCCGGCGTTCAAAAAGCGCTGGACCGACTTCTTTTATATGCTCTCGGATATGATATACCGCCGTGCTTTCCGCGTTACGTCGCTTTTCGGCTACGCGAGAAAAATACAAATAGAGCTCGGCACAAATCCCGACAGCGCCTACGTCATCGCGAACGGCGTGAACTACGACGCTTTTTCGAAAATACCCTTAAAAGAAGACGACGGCTTCGTAGATATCGGAGCGGTCGTGCGGCTTGCGCCGATAAAAGACATAAAAACCATGATATACGCGTTTTTCGAGCTTTCTTCGAGGCGGAAAAACGTAAGACTTCATATAATGGGCGGCACCGACGACGAAAAATACGCCGAGGAATGTTTTTCGCTCGTGGAATCAATGGGGCTTGACAACGTCATTTTCACGGGAAGAGTAAACGTTCTCGATTATCTTAAAAAGATAGATTTCACCATTCTGACGAGCATTTCCGAAGGTCAGCCGCTCTCCGTGCTCGAATCGTTCGCGGCGAGAAGACCCGCCGTCGTTACCGACGTCGGATGCTGCCGTGCGCTTATAAGCGGCGAGGATGGCGACGAACTCGGCGAAGCGGGATACTGCGTGCCGCCGATGTACCGCGAAGGTCTCGCCGACGCGATGGAGCACATGTGCGAAAGCCGCGTAAGGCGCGAAAAGATGGGCGAGATAGGACAAAGACGCGTCGAAGCGTATTATCAGCATTATATGATGCTTGAAAATTATGAGAATCTGTATAAGGAGGTAGAAGAGCACTTTGGCGGGGATAGGATTCGAACTGAAGAAGCTGTATTCGGGTAAAGGCGTATTCTCCGGAATAAGAGCCGTCGGTTATTCGACAGCCGTCTGCGCCGGCCCGATGATACTCGGGATCCTTCTGCTTCTCGGGATAACTTTTCTATGCTCGTTTTTCGGAAGAAGCGGCCACGACAGAGAACTGCTCGTCTGTATGACGACCTACAGCCTGCTCGGCTCGCTTCTGATAACGAGTTACTTTTCGATGATAATAACGAGATTTCTCGCCGATATGCTGTTTTCCGACCATAAAGAGGCGATTCTGCCGTCGTTTTTCGGGATAAACACGATAACGCTCGTCGTTGGCGGGATCCTTTACGCGATATATCTTTTCTTCTGCGGCTCACCGTTCATCCAATGCTTTTTCTGCTGGTGCTTCTTTATGGAGCTTATAGTTACCTGGAACGCGCAAAGCTATCTTACCGCGGTCAAGGAATATCGGATGATACTGCTCTCCTACGTGCTCGCCATCGTCGTCTCGCTCGGGCTGACGGCGCTGTTCCTCTGGAAAGGCGCACCGACGGTAACCGGCGTTCTCATCGCGCTCTGCGCGGGCTACGGAGTTATGCTTCTCTTCGATTTCGCGCTGATTTTCAGGCGTTTTCCCGACAGCAACCTCAGCCCGTTTATGTTTATGCGCTGGGCGGACAAATATCATTCGCTCACCTTTTCGGGCTTGTTTATGACGGTTGGGCTTTTTTCGCATCTTATTATAATCTGGTGCAGCCCTTTACGCGTGATCGTCGAAGGCCTTTGGATGTGCGCGCCGTACCACGACGTTCCCGCTCTCGTCGCGTTTTTGAGCATACTGATAACCACCGTCAGCTTCGTAGTCTCGGTGGAGGTCAATTTTTATCCGAAATATAAAGATTATTTCGCGCTTTATAACGACAAAGGAACGATAAAGGATATCTTGCGCACCGAAAAAGAAATGGTCGGCACGCTTAAAAGCGAGCTTTGGTACACGGGATTAAAACAGCTGTTTTTCACCGCCGCGGTCATCTCGATAGAGGAATTCGTGCTCGGCAGACTTCCGCTCGGGTTCAACGGCCTGATGCACGGATATTTCAGAACGCTTTGCGTCGGCTACGGTATCTACGCCGTCGCGAACTGTATATTCCTTATGCTGCTTTATTTCACCGATTACCGCGGAGCGCTCACCGCGTCGGCGGTTTTCGCGGCGGCGACGACGGGATTTACGCTTTTGTCGCTGCTTTTCGACGTAAAATACTATGGGTTCGGGTTCCTGCTCGGCTCGGCGGCGTTCTTTATATACGGCGTCGTGCGGCTGTCGTATTTCACAAGAAAACTTCCGTATTTCATCCTTGCGGTTCAGCCGCTCGTCGGCGAATCGAAAGAAGGGCAGTTCACCAAACTCGGAAAAATGATAGAGAAAAAAACTGAAGAGGAAAGAAGAAAATGAAGGGAAAAGGATTGCTAATCGCGCTTATAGCCGTCGCGTTCGCCGTTTTGCTCGTCGCCGCCGTCGCGGCTTTCACGAACTCGGGCGCCGACATCTCCGAGGATCCGGAAAGCGAAAGCTCCGGCGCGAACGTTACCGTGGCGACCAAAGAGGATATAAACGACCGACATATCAGGGACAATCAGTTTCTTTATGAAGGCGACGATCCTTTCGACGTCGTTACGATGTATCTCACCGTCAGCTACGGAAACGCCACCGACGGAACGAATCACACGTGGGAAGAGATAAACAAATATTCGACGTATTATTACGAAGACCTCGGCATCGAAAGATATAAAGTCGCCGGACTTTTACAGGTCGGCGACGAAAACGGCCCGACTTCGGGCTCGCTCGGATACGGAAGGACCATTCCGAACGCCACCGTGCAGATACGCGGGCAGACCTCCTCGCTAAACCCCCAGAAAAACTATAAAATAAAAATTCTCGACGGAAACGGCGATTGGAACGGCCAGAAGACCATCGCGCTCAACAAACACATGACCGACGGGCTCCGCTTCCGCAACAAGCTTAGCTTCGACCTTATGTCAGAGATCCCCGAGATAACCTCGCTTCGCACCCAGTTCGTCCACCTTTACGTCCGCGACACGACGGGCGACAACCCCGACGAGTTCGTCGATTACGGACTTTATACCCAGATAGAACAGCTTAACCAAACCGCGCTCAGAGCGCACGGCTTCGATAAAAACGCGCATCTTTATAAGATAAACTTCTTCGAATTTCTGCAATACGACGCCATCAGAACAGTCGACGACCCGGAATACGACGAAAAGGAATTCAACACCTACCTCGAAACGAAGGGCAATTCCGACCACAGCAAGCTTATCCGGATGATCGACGCCGTCAACGATTATTCTATCCCGAGCGACGAATTGCTCGAAAAATATTTCGATACCGAAAATATCGCCTACTGGATGGCGTTCACGATGCTCATCGGCAACTCCGACGTCCAGAGCAGGAATATGTATATTTATTCCCCGCTCAACAGCGAAACGTGGTATATACTCCCGTGGGATTTCGACTGCGTCTATATGGACCTCGAAAACGAAATAGTGAAGCATTCCGACTTTAAGGATTGGCAGAAGGGCATCAGCAACTATTGGGGCAACGTACTTTTCAAGCGTGCGCTGATGTCGGAAAATTTCCGCGAAGAGCTTGACGCCGCCGTTACCGATCTTCTCGAAAATTATCTTTCGATCGAAAAAATCGCCGCGCTCTCGAAAAAATACGCCGAAACCGTAAAGCCCTACGCTTATACGATGCCGGATATCGCCAACGAACCGCTTACGAAGGACGCTTACGACGAAGTCCTCGAGCATCTCCCCTACGAGACGTGGGATAACTACGACAAATACCGTCTTACCCTCGAATCCCCGATGCCTTTCTTTAACTCCGTTCCCGAAAAAAGCGGAAATAATTACGTTTTCAGCTGGGGCAGCTCCTACGATATGCTCGGAGGCGACGTAAAATACCAGTTCATCCTCGCCCGCGACCCCGAATTCAAGGACGTTATCTTCAAAGAAGACGATGTCGCCATCCCGACGATAACGAAAGAGCTTACGCTTTCCCCCGGGCAATATTTCATCCACACCCACGCGGTCAACTCCAAGGGGAACACGATGAACTGCTTCGACCAGTACAAAAACGAGTACGGCGCCATGTTCGGCGTGTTCTGCTTCTTCGTTGACGAAAACGGACAGTGTATTCCCTACGAAGACGTGGAGGGACGGCCGTAATATGAAACCCCGTGAATCTGCCGAAAAATACCGCCACGAATTAAAATTCCTTATAAATCAAGGCGATTACGAGCTTATGCGCGCCCGTATGACGCCGGTTTTCAAGCCCGATAAAAATACGATAAACGGTCAGTATATGCTTCGGAGCCTGTATTTCGACGATTATCAGAACAGCGCCTACGAGCAAAAAGAAGACGGTATATTGGAAAGGAAAAAATACCGTATAAGGATTTATAATTACAGCGACGGCGTTATAAAGCTCGAAAGAAAGAAAAAATACGACGCGTATATATACAAAGAAAGCGCCGGTATAACGCGGGAGGAATTCGAAAAGATACTTCGCGGCGACGTTGATTTTATGCTCGGCGACGAAAGAAAACTATTACGCGAATTCTACATCGAACACAAATGCAATTTCCTGCGCCCGAAGGTCATAGTCGACTACGAGCGCGAGCCCTATGTCATCGAATCCGGCGACGTCAGAGTTACCTTCGATATGAATCTGCGCGCGGCGGTCGGAAGCTTCGATATCTTCGACGAAAGTCTTCCCTGCCTTTCCTGCATCGACCCGGGCAAGCTCGTGCTCGAAGTAAAATTCACCGAGTTTCTGCCCGAAATAGCGCGCGAGCTGCTCCCGCCGAAGGCGCAGGAGTGGACCGCGCTGTCGAAATATGTTATATGCTGCGATAAAACCGCGTATCTGCGCAACGCTTCCTATTGGAACGACGACGGGCAGGGCGGCTCGGATATAAAAAAAGCGTTCCCGCCGAAAAGGTTCGGAACGCGTTACGAAAACCGAAAGTGAGGAAACATAAATGAGTGTAAAGGATTTTATCAAATCGTCAATTCTTTCCCAGTTCCAGACGGGAAGCGTCGACTACGTCAATATAGCCGTCGCCATAGCCGCCGCGCTGCTGCTCGGGCTTTTCATCTATTTTATTTACAGCAAATTTTACGGCGGAGTCGTCTATTCGAGATCCTTCGCGATAACCCTCGTCGGGATGTCCGTTCTGACCTGTATGGTTACTCTCGCGATAAGCACGAACGTCGTTATATCTCTCGGTATGGTCGGCTCGCTTTCGATAATCCGCTACCGTACCGCGGTAAAAAGCCCGCTTGACCTTCTCTATATGTTCTGGGCGGTTACCGTCGGTATCACCGTCGGCGCGGGACTTTATTTCCTCGCGATAATCGTTTCGGTCGTGATGTTCGTTATAGTGCTCGTCTTCGCCGTCAAGCCCAAAACAGGATGCGTCTACGTCGCTGTGATACATTACGTCGGCGATACCGCCGAAGAGGAAGTCATGCGCGCCCTCGGCAGAGGAAAATACAGCGTCAAAAGCAAAACGATGTATAAAGACCGCACCGAGCTTGCGGTAGAGATATTCTGCCGCTCGAAACAGCTCGCTTCTTATGAAAAACTCCGCGATATCGAAGGCGTCGAAGACGTTACCTTCGTTCAGTATAACGGAGAATATAACGGCTGAAAACTCGAAATTAACCCTTTGCGGGATTTTCGATATGCCCTGCGGGGCAAGAAAAAAATACTTGAAATGCGCTTCGGCGCATTTCATATCGAATTTGTCTTAGGCAAATATCGAAAAAAACCGACTGATTTTTCGTCAGTCGGCTTTTTCTTTATTGCTGTTTCTTCCCTATCTTATGCTTCTCCCCGTCGGGCGTCCGGACGTAGGTGTTATCCAGAATCCCTTTAAGCGAAGCGCGGAACGCGATCCTGTATTCTTCGCGTAACCTCGCCTGCTCCGCCTTTTCCTCGGCGGAAAGCCCGCTTTCGCGCTCCTTGGCGGCGAGCGCGTTTATTTTTTTAAGTCTTTCTTCCTGTGTCATGTTTACGGCGCTCCGGTCATTTCTCGTTTTTAATGAATTTGCTCATGACTCCGAGCAATTCGTCGGGGTTTATCGGCTTGGGGATATGCGCGTCCATGCCGCTTTCAAGACTTTTCGTGATATCCTCGGCGAACGCGTTGGCGGAGACCGCGATTATCGGGGTATGATATTGCCCGTTTTCGAATTCGCGGATGTTTTTGGTCGATTCGTAACCGTCCATTATCGGCATCTGGATATCCATAAGTATAAAATCGTAATACCCGAACGGCTTTTCTTTATAAAGCTTATAGGCTATCTCGCCGTCGCCGGCGGCTTCTACCTTGACGCCGCGTTCTTCAAGCACTTCGCATGCGATCTCGCGGTTAAGCTCGTTATCCTCGGCGAGCAGCACGCGTTTTCCCGAAAAAACGACAGTCTCTTCGCTGTCCAAAGCCGATTCGTGCACCTGCGCGGCGATATCCTCTTCGCTTTGGAGCTTAAGCGGCAGCGTTACCTCGAATTTCGTTCCGACGCCCTGCTTGCTCTCGACGTTTATTCTGCCGCCGAGCGCATCGGTAAGCCGTTTGACTATCGAAAGCCCGAGCCCCGTGCCCTGCTGACCGCTGACGGTAGAGGTGTTTTCGCGCGCGAACTCCTCGAACATGTGCGCTAAAAATTCCTCGCTCATGCCGATTCCCGTGTCGGCAACGGAAATTCTGTATTCCGCCGTTCCGCCCTCGGGAAGCGAGACCTGTTCGATGACCGCTTTGACTTTTCCGCCGTCGGGAGTATATTTCACCGCGTTCGAGACGATATTCGTGAAAATTCTCGAAACGTGGAAACCGTCGGTATAAACGTAATTATCCTTTATCCCGATAAATTTGCAATCGTAATCTATCGACTTCGTCATCGCGAGCGATTCGAGCATCGGGTTGACCCTGTGGAACATCTCGGTTACACAGACCGGCTCGTAAACGAGGTTGACCTTGCCCGATTCTATCCTGCTCATCTCGAGCACGTCGTTGATAAGGTCGAGCAGCTGTTCGCCCGAAAGCTCTATCTTCGAAAGACAGTCATCGACCTCCTTCGGCTCGTCTATATGCTTTCTGCCGATGCGCGTGAAACCGAGTATGGCGTTCATCGGCGTTCTTATATCGTGGGACATATTGAAAAGGAAAGTCGTCTTCGCGCTGCTTGCCTCTTCCGCTTTCGCGATAGCCTCTTCAAGCTCTTTTCTTATGCCGAGCTCCGTCTTTATCTCGCGGTCGATGTTGCGGAGCGCGGATATAACGCCGGTAACCTCGCCGTCGTCGCGAAGCGGGATAAGGCGCATCTGGTAATAAACGACGTCGTCGCCGTTTAACATACGGAAATCCGCCGTAACGCTTTCGCCGTTTTTAAACGCTTCGATAATGTTTTCGCGCGAAATGGTGTTTAAAAACGCTTCCTTGTCGTCGGGGTGTATGCTCTCCGCCATAAGACTGAGCCGCTTTGCGAAATGCTTTTCTTCAAGCGCTTCCGCCGAAACGAGCTCGGCGAACTCTTTCGCGACACTGCCGTGTAACGAGATAATGTCGTCGTTTTTATCCTCTTCGAAGTTTATGACGGCGATGCTGTCGTATTCCGTCGAAAGCGCGGCGATATAGGAATTTTCGCGTTTTTCGGCTTCGACTATATCCGAAACGTCCTTGACGTTGGTATAAGCGATTATATCGCCCGACATCGCGCGCGTCATGGTTATCGTGCGGCGAAACCAAGCCTTTTTGCCCGAGAGCGTCTTCGCCTCGTAGTCAAAGGTTATCTCGCCCTTTCCGCTTTCGAAAGCGTTTATAAGAACTTCTCTGTCGGTTTTGTCTTTAAATTCGCCCGAGGATTCGCTGACGACGAATTTTTCGTTCCAGAGCTTTATGTATTTGTCGTAGCTGCAGGGCAGTTCTATCCCGAGAATATCTTTAAGCGAGGCTTCTTTGCCGTCTATATCTTTCCACGCGCCGTAGAAAAGCTCGTCTTTAGTCAAATTTGCCTCGAGCGATATCACCGCGTCGGAAAGCATCGCGCGTTTATAGCTCGAAAGCTGTTCGGAATTGGCGCGAAGCTCTTTTATATATTGCCGTTCTTTTTCTTCGGCTTTGTTCTTTGCTTTGCGCTCGCGGACCGTCGCGGCGGCGAAATAGCCGAGCACGGCGACGAGAAGCACCATCAGCACGACGCATATTGTCGCCATTCTGCGAAGCGGCGCGTAGACCGCGTCGGAATCGGCGAAAAGAATGACCTGCCATCCGTTTTCTATCGTGCGGGAGATAACTATATGGTTGTGTCCGACGGCTTCGTATTCGAAGGGCTCATCGGTGGTCATCGCCTTTTTGAACGCGTCGGCGATTTTCAATTCGTCCCTGTCCGCGTCTTCGCCGAGATAGTTGAGTCCGAGCTCGCTTGCGTCCTTCGACGAAACTATCGTACCCGAACTGTCGATTATATAAGCAAGATGATAGTTGTCGTCGCTGACGTAATCGTGCGAATAATCCGCCAGAGCCGCCAAACTTACGTCAAGCCCGAGCACGCTTTCGCCGTCGGATAAACGCTTCGTTACGCTTAAAACTATGTTGCCCGTGTCCATGTCGAGATAAGGCGAAGCCACGCCGACCTCGTCGCCCGCTTCGATAGCGGCGATATACCAAGGTCTTTCCTTCGGGTAATATTCGCCCCCGTCGGCGTAAGGGTCCCACCTGTTGCCGTCGAGATATTCCCCGCGGTAATAGCCGTAAAGACCGGTAAAGCTTTCGTCTATCTTCCCGATCTCGTTGTCGGTCTGGTATATAAGATAATCCAATATTTCTTTGTTGTCCGCGCCGTTCCGAATTAAAAATTCCACGCTCGCGGCGGAGGAAGCGGCGACGTTTTTCGACCTCTGTAAGAACGCCGCGGTATTATCCGAAATGGCGTTTATCCTCTCTTCCGCGCTTTCGATAAGATTATCGCGCGTGTTGCCGTAAATCGAAAAGAAAGCGAAAAGCACCGCCGCGCAAAGCATTATAGCGAGCGCGAAGGCGACAAACATTACTATCGTGTTCTTTCTGCTGTTTTTTGTTTTTGCGGCTGACGGATCCATAATATTCTCCTGCCTGAGGCGAAAACGCCGAATGAAATTATATAAACGTTTTGACAAATTTTTACAATTTGTTCATTTACTGTATTCTATTACACGCGCGCGCGTTTGTCAATATATTCGCCGTAAG
This sequence comes from Eubacteriales bacterium, assembly GCA_045642945.1. Lineage (GTDB taxonomy): Bacteria > Bacillota > Clostridia > Oscillospirales > CAG-382 > Coliplasma. The sequence continues at coordinate 24,316 of JAZUJV010000145.1, forward strand.
TAAAAGCCCGCGGACAAGGTTTTTTCCTTACCACGCGGGCAAAAATTTTGTATTTTTATAAATCCGTCAGTATCGCTCTGCACGGCGACCCGTCTGTTCCCGTTAAATTCAGCGGCGCGCAGTTAAGCATATACACCCCGTCGGGGACTTCCGAGAGCCGTATCCCTTCGAGAAGCACGACGTCTTTTTCCAAAAGGATAAGATGCGTTTTCATCGGCGCTTCCTTCGGGCCGACGGTCTGCGATTCGTTGCCGACAAGGTGGATTTCCGCTTCCGCGAAGACTCTCGCCGCGTTCTCGGTTACCGTCGCGTCGCCTTTTAATAAAATCTTTTTCCAAGCCGATTTATTTAACTTTTTCGCGTCGTCAAGAATTTTTTTCGCGTCGGCGAAACCGACGTTTCCGCTATGCGTTACGACGTAGGCGGGGCCGATGAATTTATCGAGACTTATGCCGTCCACCCCGTTTTTCTCCTCGAAAAAATGGTAAGGCGCGTCGATATGCGTTCCGTTGTGGACGCAAAGCGAAATCGCCGTAAGGTTATAGTTCGCCCCGCGGCTGATTCTGACGAGCTCCCGCTTTTCCGGCCTCGGATTCCCGGGAAAGACCTCACATTCAAAGAGCGGTTGTGAGATATCGTATATCATTTTTCTTCCCTCTCGGCGGTTTATTCTATCCCGATAACGTTATATCCCGCTTCCTCGACGGCGGCTTTCAAAACCGCGTCGGCGACCTCTTTTTTAAGCGTTACCGTCGCTTTTTTCTCGACGTGCGAAGCTTTTACGCTCTCGACGCCGTCTATCGCAAGTAATGCTTTTTCGGTATGCGCTTCGCAATGCGGGCACATCATGCCCTCGATCTTTAAAATTTTCGTCATTTTGTTTTCCTCTTTTCCCGCTTTGTTTTTTTCGTTTATTTCTTTTACCGTTTCGGTTACGTCGATTTTTTGCTTTTTCGCTCTGCGCGGTTTTCTTATGTCAAAAAGGTTTAGCCGAAGCGAATTCATCACTACGCAAAAACTCGAAAGACTCATCGCCGCGGCGCATATCATCGGCGAAAGCGTTATCCCGAGCAACTTTTCATAGCACCCCGCGGCGAGAGGGATGCAGAGCAGATTATAAAAGAACGCCCAGAATAAATTTTCGTAGATGTTTTTAAGCGTCGCGCGGGAAAGTCTTATCGCGGCGGGGATATCTTTAAGATTTTCGCGTAACAGCACGATTTCCGCCGAAGCGATCGCGATATCCGTCCCGCTTCCGAAAGCGGCGCCGATATCCGCGACGGTCAGCGCGGGCGAATCGTTTATCCCGTCGCCGACCATCATCGTTTTTCCGTTCTTTTTCAAAACGCTTACCGCGTCCGCTTTCCCGTTCGGGAGCACCGACGCGATAATATTTTTTATGCCCGCAAGAGCACCGACGTTCAAAGCCGTTTTTTCGTTGTCGCCCGTCAGCATGACGGTTGCAAGACCTAAATCCTCAAGCTCGCGCACGGCGTCTTTCGAGCTTTCTTTTATCGCGTCCGCCACGGCGATCATCCCGAAAATTCCGTCCCCGTCCGCGAAGACCGAAACGGTATATCCCTTTTCGGCAAGCGCGTTTATCTCGGCGCTTATCTCTTTGTCGACGCCGACTTTTTCTCTTATAAAGCCCGCCGACCCGCCGAAAATTTCTTTGTTTTCGATTTTCGCGCTTATCCCGAAGCCCGAAAAGCTTTTAAAGCTTTCCGCTTCGAAAAGTGCGAGCTTTCTGTTTTCCGCTTCTTTGACTATCGCTTTCGCTATCGGGTGCTCGCTGTTTTTTTCAATCGACGCGGCGCAGCGTAAAACCGTTTCTTCGTCTTGACGAAGCGCCTTTATAAAAGCGACCTGCGGCTCGCCTTTCGTTACCGTGCCGGTTTTGTCGAGAACGACTATATCGGTTTTTCCCGCGTTTTCGAGCGCCGAAGCGCTTTTAAAAAGGATCCCGTTTCTCGCGCCGACGCCGCTTCCGACCATGATCGCCACGGGCGTCGCCAACCCGAGCGCGCACGGACAGCTTATCACGAGCACCGATATCGCCCTCGCGAGCGCGAAAGATACTTCCCGCCCGATAATTAGCCATATCACGAGCGTCAAGACCGCGATAAACACCACCGCGGGCACGAAAACCGCCGAAACTTTGTCCGCCGCCTTCGCCACCGGCGCTTTCGACGCCGAGGAATCCGCCACGGTTTTTATTATTTTCGCAAGCGTCGTGTCCTCGCCCACGCTTTCGGCTCTGCATTTAATATATCCCGAAATATTTATCGTCGCGGCGGAAACTCTGTCCCCCGCCGACTTGTCCGCCGGAAGGCTCTCGCCCGTCAGCGCCGATTCGTCTATCGCCGCTTCGCCGCTTATTATCACCGCGTCCACAGGCACGCTTTCGCCGGGTCTCACCGCGAAAACGTCGCCGACTTTTACAAATTCCGCGGGGACTTTCGTCTCCTCGCCGTTTTCGTTTATCAAAGTCGCTTCCGAGGGTTTAAGCTTTATAAGCTCTTTTAAAGCGCCCGTCGTCTTCCCTTTGCTCTTCGCTTCAAGCAATTTTCCGACGGTTATAAGCACGAGTATCATCGCCGCGGACTCGAAATAAAAGTCGTTTTTTATATTCGAAGCGTCCCGCCCCGCGTTTTCCTCGATAAACGCCCTTACCACCGCGAAAACGCTCCATAAAAACGACGTCAGCGACCCGAGCGATACGAGCGTATCCATATTCGGCGCGAGGTGAATTACCCCTTTTATCCCCGAAACAAAGAATTTTTTGTTTATTATCATCACGGCGAGCGCCAGAACGCCTTCCGCCGCGCCCAAAAGCCGGATTTCATCAAAAATTTTCGCCTGCGGCAAACCTATCATCGGCCCCATCGAAAGATATAAAAGCAGGATAAGGAAGAGCGCGCTCGCGATAAGCCGCCTTAAAAGTATCGGCGTCTCTTTGTCAATAAGCGAGGAGAAAATGTCGTTTTTCGGCGCCGCGCCGTAGCCCGCGTCCTCGACGGCTTTTATTATTTCGCCGTCCGTCGCGCTTCCTTCGACGGCAAGCGTATTCGTGAGTAAACTCACCGAGCAATTCTCGACGCCCTTTACCGCTTTTACCGCCTTTTCCACCCGCGCGCTGCACGCCGCGCAGCTCATGCCCGTAACGTCAAACTGCCGCAAAACTTACTTTCCTCCTTTCGCGACGATTGTAAAATGGCGCAGACCGCACAAAAAGAAAAATGAAAATTCTTGTCAGTCTGAAATTTCTACCGCTTTTTCGGTAGCTTTCTCTTATTTTGCACCATTTTTATAAAAAAATCAAGCCTTTTAAGAGATAAACGCCTTCGGCGCGATATCAAAAGAGATAAGCGCCTTCGGCGCGATATGAGAGATAAACTCGGCTTCGCCGAGTGAGATAAGACTGCTTCGCAGTCGTTAAGGAATATAATTTTTATTATATTTCTTCCTTTTTGAAAAAAGGAAGCGAAAAACTTTTGAAGCTATATAATAAAAAATCATTTGCGCAAGCAAATGTTCCTTAACTTGCAAATTGCTTGGCAATTTGCAATTATCTCGTTTGCGAAGCAAACTTATCTCTCATATCGTTCGCGAAGCGAACTTATATCTTTTTTCGTTCGCGAAGCGAACTTATCTCTAAACGCAAAAACGCCGCGAAGCTCCCGCTCCGCGGCGTTTTGATTAAACTTTATATCTTCTCTAAAATTATCATACCCTCTGCGTAGCTCAGCCCGTCGTCCGTCAGCTTCATCTCGCAATACGTCGTCGTTACGCCGTCGATCTCGCGCTCGCTGTGGGTATCGTAATAATATTTCCCGCCGAGCGTTTTCCATTCCGTCTGCTCGATAACGGCGTATTCGCCGCGAAGCGCGATAATGTCGCCGCCTTCGAGCGCCGCGTCGATTTCTTCCTTCGAAATACCTTCGGGAAGCTTGAAAAGCGTGTTGAGCTTATGGTCCTCGGTGAACTCGAAGCGGGACTCGAAGACCTGAAGCCCTTCGGCTATCTCGTCTTCCTCGATTTCGCCCGCGGCAAGCTGTTTTTTAAGGTTCGCCTCGATCTCCTCGCGGGTGAAAGCGCCGATCTTGTCGTCTATCATCGCGAAGGATTTTTTAACGGCATACGTGCCGACGAGCGTCATGTCGTTTTTATCTTCTTCGCTCGGCTCGATATCGTTTATGCTCGGCTCTTCGGTAACGTGGCCTTCCTCGATCTTCTTCATCCCGACAGACAAAAATCCTATCGAGAAGCAAAGAAAACCGTCGACCATCATAAGCTTTTCGGCGTTGTCGCGGAAGACCCCCTCGGGGATATCCATGAACGCGCCGAGCGTATAGCGGAATTCGATGAATCCCGTCTGTTCCCATGTCCCTTTTTCGTCTTTTCCTTCGGCGCCGTTATGAAGAAGCACGGTGTGGTCCTCGAAAAACTCGAAGGTCATATCCGAAAAATCTTTTCCGTCGTCGCTTTTGAATTCTTTTGCGGGGATGCGCGCAAGATCGTTTGAAAACGCGTTTACGACGAATTCCACCTGCCATTTGCCGCAGATGAGCTTAAGCCCGTCGTGAAGTTCCGATTTGTCAAGTTCCATAATTGCGTTTACCCTCCTGATTATTTAATGATTTCTTTAATTCTTTTAAACACTCTTAAAAGCCGCCCGTCCTCGATAGTCGAGCATATCGCCCCGTCGCAGAACCTTTCGGCGCGGTAAAACGAAGTAAGCGTCGCGGCGAGCTCTTTTATGTCCATTTCCTCGATCTCTATGCCCTTTTCCTCGATTTCCTCACAATGCGCGATATAATCGAAGTCGGGATCAAGCAGATAAAGCGCGTTTCCGATCTCGGCGGGATAAGGACACGTCGGCGTCCATTCGGGCGCTTCACAGCTTTCAAGATACGCTATCGCGTCGTCGAGGATTTTTTTGTTTTCCCCACTCATTTTCGTTTTCATCTTTGCTTCCCGCCTTTCTTTTTTTAAATTATAGCATATAAAAACCGATTTTTATATAGCAAATCGTAAATTTTTATGCGTTCACGCCGAATTTTATTGAATTTTTCCCGAAAATATGCTATTGTTTTTAAAAATCACGCATTAACGGAGCGCGAAATGGACGCCGAAGCTTACAAAAAATCAATTTACGCCGACAACGCCGCCACGACGAAGATGAGCGAGACGGCATTGCGCGCCTATCTTGACTGCGCCGCAAAGGCGTTCGCCAACCCGTCTTCCGACCACGAAGCGGGCATGGAGGCGAAAAAATATCTCGAAGAGGCGCGAAAAACCGTCAAGGACGCTTTTTCCGCCGCAAACGGAAAAGTCATTTTCACGTCCTGCGGGAGCGAGGCGGTGAACCAGGCCATCCTTTCCGCCGCGAGATACGGAAAGTCGCTTTGCAAAAAGCATATCATAACCACCTCTTTCGAGCATCACGCCGTTTTAAAAACGGTAAAATCGCTTGAAAATGCGGGCTTCGAAGCGACCTGTCTGCCCATTCAAAGGAACGGTATCGTGAAGCTCGCCGACGTCGAAAAAGCGTTTCGCGAAGACACGTTTCTCGTAAGCGTCATGGCGGTAAACAACGAAATCGGCACGATCCAGCCGATAAAACAAATCGGCAGGCTTTGTAAAAAACACGGCGTGCTTTTCCACGTCGACGGCGTTCAGGCGGCGGGAAAAATACCGATAAATATCGAGGAATCAAATATCGACTACCTCGCGATATCCGCCCACAAATTCCGCGGGCCGAAAGGCGTCGGAGCGCTGATTGTTTCCGAAAAAGCGCCGCTGACCCCGCTTATTCTCGGCGGCTCGCAGGAATTTTCGCTTCGCGCGGGGACCGAAAACGTCCAAAGCGTCTATTCTATGGCGAAAGCGCTTGACGAAGCGATAAAAAATATGGAGCACGACGCCGAATACGTCGCTTCGCTTCGCGACCGCCTCGAAAAAGGGCTTTTACAAATTCCCGGGACGGCGGTCAACGGCGACCCGAAAAAGCGTATCCCCGGCACTTTGAATATCGCTTTCCGCGGCGTGAACGGTAAATCGCTTCTCTTTATGCTTGACGCTGTCGAGCATATCCGCGCTTCCGGCGGCGCCGCCTGCACCTCGGGCGACGGTCAGCCGAGCTATACGTTAAAAGCCATGGGGCTTTCCGACGAGCGCGCCTTCTCCTCCCTCCGCTTCTCGCTCTCCGCCGATAATACCCCTTCCGACGTCGAACGAATCATCTCCGCCACCGCGCGCTGTGTAGAAAAACTGAAAGAGCAAAAGAGATAAACGCCTTCGGCGCGATATCAAAAGAGATAAACGCCTTCGGCGCGATATGAGAGATAATTGACGCTCCGCGTCAAGAGATAAGACTGCTTCGCAGTCGTTAAGGAATAAATTTTTATCGTATATCTTCCTTTTTGAAAAAAGGAAGCGAAAAACTTTCAAAGCTATACAATGAAAATCCATTTGCGGTAGCATTTGTACCTTAACGTTTGCGAAGCAAACTTATCTCGCTCGGCGAAGCCGAGTTTATCTCTCATATCGTTCGCGAAGCGAACTTATCTCTTTCATTCGCGTCAGCATTTGTACCTTAACGACTGCCAAGCAGTCTTATCTCGCTCGGCGGAGCCGAGTTTATCTCTCATATCGTTTGCGAAGCGAACTTATCTCTTTCGTTCGCGCAAGCGAATATACATAAAGGAGCAAGCTATGAAAAAGTTTTTGAGCGTTTTCCTTTCTCTTTTGACCGTTTTGACGGTTTTCGCGGCGTTTTCTTTTGAAAGCGCGCTCGCGGAGACCGTTATCACGAACGTCAACCCCGTCATCACCTGCGACGCGGGCGAAAAAATAGCCCTTTCGGGTTACACCGTCATATTCGACGGCGACACCTCCGCGACGAAGGTCGACAAATGGCAGCTCGACGGAAAAACCGTAACCGAGTTCACGCCCTCCGCAAAAGGCGTTACCAAGCTTACCGCCGTCGCGGGCGGCAAGCAGAAGACCGTCTACGTCGTCGCGAAGAACAAAACTGACGACGAATACGTTCTTTACGAGACCGATTTTTCGGAATTTTCGACGCTTCAGGATATGAAGAACGCGGGCTGGAAGTTCCTTAACGCCGACAGCTATTATTCGATAAGCGGCGGCATCCTCAAAATAGGCAGCCAGAGCCACGACTACGTTCGCGCCATCCTTCCTGAATGGCTCGGCGATTTCGGTCAGTACGCTATCACCACCGATATCAAAATGACCGAAGCGAAGGACAGCGGCAGATGGTTCGGCGTCGTTTACCGTATCCAGAACGCTAACGGCAATTATTATCCCTACTATCACATGTGCATCCGCTGCAACACCACGTCAAGTAACGGCATCGAGTTCGCCGAAAGGACAACGAGCAACAGCTGGAACGTCGCGACGACGACGGCGGGCGAAGTCGGCGATATGAAAAACGGCTTCCACACCGTAAAGGTCGAAGCTTTCGACACCGTCGTTAAATATTCGATGGACGACACCCAGCTTTTATACGTAACCAACTCGGTCATCGGTGCGAGCACCAAGGTTTACACCAAAGGTCAGCTCGGTATCACGATGAACTACGGCGTTACCGCCGTCGACAACATCAAGGTATGCGTTCAGAAGACCACTCCCGAAAGATATTCCGCACCGACCAATCTTACGAACAACGAGCATCAGCAAATCTCTTTCCGCAACCCGATAGCTATCGTTGACACCGTCGCTTCCGCAAGCGAAGTCGAAAAGAGCATGGGCAACGCATATATTGAAGTAAACGGCAAGGACATGAACGATTTCCTTAAAAAATGCGTTGACGAAAATGTCCTCCCGAACTTCTACTGCAAGACGAACGCCGACGTTGACAAAGTTATCAGCGCGACGCTCAAAACCTCGACGAAAGACCTCTCGGTCATCTCTCCGAGCGCGAGCGTTCTCGCCTACGCGAAGAGCAAAAAGCCGCAGGCGAGGACCGGACTTGAGATAAATCTCACGAAAGACACGCTTTCTTCCGAAGAGGCGAACGAATACCGTCTCGCGATAAGAAAAGCGCCCGCCACCTTCTGCGTTATCTCCTCCGAGCACGCGACGCATCAGGTCGTCGCCGAATTGCAGGAGCTCGCCGTCGCGGTCTGGGTAAAGGTCGAAGCCGACGAGGGCGAAGACTTTATCGTTGAATCCGCGAAAGCGCTGAACTGCGGCGCGAACGGCGTTATCTGCTACGACGCGAAGGCGCTCGCCGACGTTATGAACACCTATTACGCTTCTACCGCCATGACGCGCGTTCCGATGGTCATTGGCCACCGCGGAAACCCGACTCAGGCGATGGAAAACTCGCTCGACAGCTATAGAAAAGCTTATGAGAACGGCGCGGACGTTTTCGAAATCGACGTTTATATCACCAAGGACAAAGAAATCGTCATCATGCACGATAACACCATCACCCGCACCACCAACTACACGGGCTCGACGACTATCGCGAATATGACGCTTAAAGAGATAAAGAGCTATCGACTTCTTAACCTTGACGGCACGGTTTCGACTCAGGAAGTTCCGACGATGCGCGAGCTTTGTAAAGAATTCTGCGACAAAGACATAAGAATATTCGTCGAATTCAAATCCGGCACGAACGAAACCATTCAGAAAACTCTTGATATCGTCAAAGAGTTCGACATGGAAGACCGCATCGACGTTATCTCGTTCGGCGCGGACGCGCTCACCTACACCCAGCAGCAGATACCCGGTATGTCCACCGGCTACCTCTGCTCCGGCGGCAGCATCGCATCCGTCGAGGACGCGATAAACACCTTCTATTCCTACTGGACCACCGCGAACTCCGTCAAGAGCTCGGTCAACCCGAACGCGACTAACCCCGACTTTATCCAGGTAGGTACCGACCGCGGCGTAACGATTTGGCCGTGGACCTTCACCTCCTCCAACAACAACAACGCGTTCCTTTCCGGCTGCGACGGTATCACCACCAACGATTGCCAGTGGTTCAAGAACATGTATAAATACGTCGTTGCTTCGAAAGACAGCGAAGATCTTGAGATCGGCGACACCTCCAAGACGACCGTCAAGGGCGAGATATTCCAGAGACAGATAAAGGACGTCGCTCCTTCGCGCGTCGTGGTTCTTAAAGGCGGCGAGCATATTACCGTAAGCGGCGCAAGCGTAAAGGGCAAGAGCGCGGGCGAAGCCGTAGTTATGTACGAATACAAAACGAAAACTTACGGCGGCACCGAATATACGCTTTATACCCAGCCCGTTACGATAACCGTCGTTGATTCCTCCGAGAAGACCGGCGATGTCGACGGCAACGGCAAGGTCGAATCAAAAGACTATCTTCTTCTTAAAAGGTACTGCCTTCGGACTCTTGATCTTACTGATAATCAGCTCCGCCGCGGTGATATTGATAAAAATAATAAAGTCGACGCGAAAGACTACGGGCTCTTGAAGCGCGCATGTCTTGGAACTTACACTATTGCCGACTGAGCGATGCGGCACAGACCGAACAAAAAATGCGGAAAAAATTAAAATTTAATTTTGTCATAACCGCAAGTATATCCATATAATGAAAAAAGACCGCTTCGCGCTGTTTCTCATAAAGATAATTCAGCGTAAGGCCGTGCTTAGGGTTTGGACGGACAGTTTCGGCTGTCCGTCCTTTCCTTTTGCTCGGAATCCGTTATTAATCGGATTCCGTTTCATCTTTTCCTTTAGTTCAGTTCCTTTCTGACCTCGCCGCTGCTCTTCTTCTACCTGCGGTAGATATCTTCCGTCTTGAAGAAACCTCATCTTAGTGCTATAATATAATCAGCAAGCAGACGGAGGATATTATGAGAGACTATAGTTTTGGTAATTTTCTGCATGAGCTCAGAACGCGTAGAGGCCTTACGCAGTATCAGCTCGGCGCGCTCGTCGGCGTTTCTGACAAAGCGGTTTCAAAATGGGAGAACGGTTCTTCCAAACCGCAGAGCAATATTTTATATAAACTCAGCGAGGTTCTCGGAATCAGCGTTGACGAGCTTCTGACTTGCAAATATCATTCCTCTGAAAAGAAGGATATTAAAGGAGTATTTGCAATGAAAAAACAGCTATGGAACAAAGCCTTTGACGCTATGCGTGAACGGTATGGCAATCCTG
>JAZUJV010000146.1:0-10748 GCA_045642945.1 Eubacteriales bacterium
GACGCTCTGACCGAAAAATACGGCGAATACCACACGAACGCGGGAATTGGCAAGTTCGTTCCCGCTTATTTCACGGCGGACGCATACGTTTTTATCTTCGCGCTCGACGACAGCGGGACTGCCGTTATCAGCGCGACGAAAACGGATCTGTTTACCGATAAAAACGAGTTTGAATACACTTTTTACGAATAAAAAACAGGAGATTTAAAAATGATTGCGATTGGCTGCGACCACGGCGGACTTGATATCAAGAATGCCATTATTGAGGATTTTAAGAAGAAGGGCATCGAATATCTCGACCTCGGGACCTATACGGCGGATTCGGTGGACTACCCCGTTTACGCGAAGAAGGTCTGCAAGGAAGTCGTCGAGGGCAGAGCCGAAAAAGGCATTCTCTGCTGCGGGACGGGTATCGGAATGTCCATCGCCGCGAACAAGGTAAATGGCATTCGCGCTTCCGTTCTTTCCGACGAGTTTTCGGCGGAGATGACGAGAAGGCACAACAACGCGAACGTGCTTTGTCTCGGCGGGCGAGTTATCGACGGCGAAAAAGCGGTTAAGCTCGCAGATATATTTTTGAACACCGAATTCGAGGGCGGAAGACACGAAAGACGCGTCGCGATGCTTGAAGACGACGGCGTATGATAATCAAAAGAATAATTGCTTTCTTATTATTTATTATAGGAGTAACGGTTCTGACTATGAGCAGTGCGGCGGCATACAGCAGCCCCTTCCCTCTCCCCGAGAAGGCGCCTTTCGACGGGGCGAGAAAACCCGCGAAGATAGAATATAAGCTTCGCGAGGGCGGGACGTTTCTTTATAACAACAACCCCGAAAGGTTAGAAGCGGAGGATATCGACTCGATCCTTCTTCTTGAACACGATATAAGCGGGGACGTTTATTTCACGAGCGAGAACTTCAACCACACGGGAAAGAGCCTTCTTTTCGGGCTTCAGCTTCGCAACAATTCGGGAAGCGATATTACCGTTACCGTTAAAAACATCGGGTGGCTGAACGCGAGAGACTGGTTCGGTCAGCAGGAATGGACGGATTTCTTTCAGACGGCTTTCGAGCTTGAGGAAAGAAAGGGCGAATATTATTTTCAGTACATGACGCAGTTCATGCCGTTCACGCCCGAGACTTATACCATTCCCGACGGAGAATATATCTACGTCGGCGGCGGCAGCGAGTTCGATTCATATAACGGAATAACCGTCGGACTGACCGGAAACAGATGGGTAAAGAACGAGCAGCTTATAAACACGGCGGTATATTTTACCGTTGAAGGTCCGGCGACGGGCGTTTCGGTGGCTTACGTCTGCTACGCGGACAAAGAAAAGCCGCTTACCGAGGACAAGCAGGTCGGTTACGTCTGTATGCGCGGAGACACGCAATACGGGCTCCAATACGTCGGGAGCGCGCCGTATCTTTGCGCCGAGGCGGCGATTTCCTGGGAGATAAACGAGTTTTCGACGGGAAAATTGCCCGTTACCTACGACGTGCCGTATTATTCCGACGACAACAGCACGGTAATTCCCTATCGGAGATATCAGAACCTCGAAACGAACACGGTGTTTGACAACGTGTGGAAGACGCATCTGAACTCCAACTGGGAGCACGACCACGTCGGGACGGACATGATGCCGTTTCACTGTGAGACGGTCGACGGGCAGAAGGTCGTTATCGACATCCACGGGAACGACGGCACGGGATATGCCGCGAACATCGGGAACTGGATGGTCATTTACGAAGAGACGATGAGCTTCAAGAACTCGGGCAACAGGACGAAAAACCTTAAGCTTTTCGTCGAGAACACGGGTTTTCTCGCGGTCAACCTTCGTAACGAAGACGGAAGCCTTATTAAATCGTTTTACCATACCAACGCCGACGCGCCGCTTTTCGAGATAGAGGTCGAGCCGGGCGAGGAAAAGACGATAGGCGTCGAATACGTAAACCTCGCTGACGGCTTCGGCTCGATAAAGCATTACGTCAAGGCGAGCAACGTCAAGCGCGAAACAAGCGAAGAAGTAAGCGAGGAGACGGCGGAAGCCGTTTCGGAAAGCGAGCCCACGGAAAATGGCGGCAAAGGCAAAACGCTCGCGGTAGTCGGTGCGATCCTCGGCGCCGCTATCATAGCGGGAGCTATCGGATTTTTCGCTTCGAGAAGCAAAAAAAGCAAAAAAGACGCGGAAAAATGATAAATAAATAGCAAAAAGCCCTTGACAAAAGGGGTGGCGTTTGATAAAATGGTTTCACCTCTGTTGTGCAGGGCTTTTTTGTTGTGCTTCAAGGTTCTTCGATTTCCGCCTTCGGCAAAACGAAAACGGGCACGCACAGAGGGAGGCAACAATAATATGGAGGTGCCAATAAGTCATGAAAGAAAAAAGAGTTAAAGTAACTCTCGTTTGCAGCGAATGCAAACAGCGTAACTACGACACGGCTAAGAACAAGAGCAATACTCCCGACAGACTTGAAATGAACAAGTATTGCAGATTCTGCCGCAAGCACACTCTTCACAAGGAAAGCAAATAAGGAGGGCGCTTAGGTGAATAAAAAACTTATAAGAATGCTCTCTGTCATCTTCGCGATGATGATAGCGCTTACCCTTTCCGTTCCCGCTCTCGCCGACGGCGAAGAATCGGTCGCGGAAGACGTATCCACTATCGCAGCCGACGTTTCCGAAGTCGTTTCCAAAGCGGAAGAGGAAGTATCCGAAGCCGTTTCCGAAGCGGAAAAGGAAGCCGAAGATTCCATCAGCACTTTCCCTTGGGCAAGAGTTATCACGCTCGGCGTTATAGTTATTCTTATCGTCGTCGCAATAATCCTTTCCAAAACCAACACGAAGCTTGGTCAGAAGATCAACAAGTTCTTTAAGGAATACATCAGCGAGATCAAGAAGATCTCCTGGAGCTCCCCGAAAGACACTCTTAAAGCCACCGGCGTCGTTCTCGCGTTCATTATAGGCGCGGCGGTAGCCATCGGCGTTCTCGACTACGCTTTCACAAGCCTTATCAAGCTTCTCGCGAAAATCTTTTAATTAAAAGGAACGGTAATTATGAGTTTACCCCAGGAGAATAAACCGCTTTGGTACGTTGTCCATACCTATACGGGTTATGAAAACAAAGTCGCGACAAATCTCGAAAAGATAATAGAAAACCGCGGTTTGCAGGATCTTATTCTCGAGGTTTGCGTTCCCACCGAAAAGGTAGTGGAAACAAGCGATAAGGGTGAAAAGGAAGTCGAAAGAAAGCTGTTCCCGAGCTACGTTCTGGTCAAAATGGTCATGAACGACGAAACCTGGCACATCGTCAGAAATTCCACCGGCGTTACCGGATTCGTCGGTCCCGGATCGCGCCCCGTTCCCCTTTCCGAAGAGGAAGTCGAACGCATCGGCGTCGAAGTAAAGACTATCGAAATCAAGTTCGCCGTAGGAGACACTGTTCTCATCACCGACGGTCCCTTCTCCGGAATGGCGGGCGTCGTCGAGAGCATATCGCCGGATATGAAGAAGGTCGAGGTCATTGCCTCGTTCTTCGGAAGAGAGACGAAAGTAGAGCTTTCGAGCAACCAGGTAAAAGCATTGGACGAATAAAAACACACCGGAAAAAGAAATTGCCATTCTTTTTCGGAAAATGCGCGTAAAGCGCGACAAACGTGGGAGGGATTCCATCCCGAATATTTACCACATGGAGGTATAATCAAGTTATGGCAAAAAAAGTAGTTGGCTATATTAAGCTTCAGATTCCCGCAGGAAAAGCGACGCCCCAGCCGCCTATAGGTCCGGCTCTCGGTCAGTACGGCGTTGCTATCCCTATGTTCACCAAAGAATTCAACGAACGTACCAAGAATGACATCGGACTTATCATCCCCGTCGTTATCACCGTTTACGCCGACCGTACGTTCAGCTTCATCACCAAGACTCCTCCCGCAGCCGTTCTTATAAAGAAGGCATGCGGTATCGAAAAGGGTTCCGGAGTTCCCCAGAGCAACAAAGTTGCGAAGATCACCAAGGAACAGGTCAAACAGATCGCCGAAACCAAGATGCCCGACCTTAACGCCGCAAGTCTCGAAGCTGCCATGAGCATGGTAGCCGGCACCGCGCGCAGCATGGGCGTCGTAGTTGTTGACTAAGGAGGGGCTTTACGATGAAAAGAGGTAAAAATTACAAGGCAGCAGCCGCTGCCATCGAAAAGAGCAAGCTTTACGACAGCAACGAGGCTCTCGGTCTCGTCTGCGGTCTTTCTAAAGCTAAATTCGACGAAACCGTTGAAGTTCACGTTCGTCTCGGCGTTGACTCCAGACACGCTGATCAGCAGGTCAGAGGCGCGGTAGTTCTTCCCAACGGTACCGGTAAAAAGGTCCGCACCCTTGTTTTCGCCAAAGGCGACAAGGCTGACGCCGCTCTCGCAGCAGGCGCTGATTACGTCGGCGCGGAAGATTACGTTCAGAAGATCCAGCAGGAAAACTGGTTTGAATTCGACGTTGTCATCGCTTCCCCCGATATGATGGGCGTTATCGGCAGACTCGGTAAAGTCCTCGGTCCCAAAGGCTTGATGCCTAACCCCAAGGCAGGCACCGTTACCCCCGACGTTGCGAAAGCAGTCGCGGAAGCCAAAGCCGGTAAAATCGAATACCGTCTCGATAAAACCAACATCATTCACTGCCCTATCGGTAAAGTAAGCTTCGGCGCTGAAAAGCTCGTCGAAAACTTCAACACTCTTCTCGGCGCTATCATCAAAGCGAAACCCGCCGCAGCAAAAGGTCAGTATATCAAATCCTGCGTCATCGCTTCCACGATGGGCCCGGGTCTTAAAATAAACGCCGCGAAGATCGACGCGTAAATTTTAAGAAAAAAACTCTTGACAAGCAGATATCTTTATGATATTATAGTCAAGTCGAATTTCCAAAGACAGTAGGCACGAAAGTTTAAAAACCGCAAGGTCAGCCTGCCGAGGAGTCGAAAAGAAGTTTTAATTATATTATTACGTCTTTTTAATGCTCCTCAGCGCTTACCGCGAGGAGCATTTTTTCGTGCAAATAAATACGGAGGTGTACAATTTGGCAAACGCTACGATTCTTGAACAGAAAAAACAGTTAGTCAATGACATCGCCGAGAGAATGAAGAACGCACAGGGCGGCGTTATCGTCAACTATCAGGGTATCAACGTTGTTGACGACACCAAGCTCAGAGCAGAACTTCGCAAAGCGGGCGTTAAATACGAAGTCGTTAAAAACACCCTTACTTCGAAGGCTTGCGACGTTGTCGGTTTTGAATCTCTTAAGGATCAGCTCAGCGGTATGACCGCTCTCGCTACCTGCGATTCCGACCCGATAGCTCCCGCTAAAATTCTCTACGGTTATGCAAAGGATCACGAAAACTTCGTGATCAAAGCCGGCTTTGTTGACGGAGGTCTCCTCGACGCCGCCGGTGTCAAAGAACTCGCCGAAACTCCTTCCAAGGAAGTCCTTATCGGCAGACTTATGGGTTCTCTCCAGTCTTCCCTTTACGGTTTCGCTTATGCTATTCAGGCGATCATCGACAAGGAAGAAGGCGGCGATGCTGCTGAAGCTCCCGCAGAAGAAGCACCCGAAGCAGCTCCCGCTGAATAATGAAATTAAAAAACAACTTATAATTTGGAGGAAAATTTTACAATGGAAAAAATCAACCAGATTCTTGACCTCATCGACGGTCTTACCATTCTCGAACTCAAAGATCTCGTTAAAGCCCTTGAAGAGAAATACGGCGTTTCCGCTGCTCCCGTAGCAGTCGCAGCCGCTCCCGGTGCCGCAGCAGCAGCTCCCGAAGAAGAAAAAACCGAATTTGACGTTGAGCTCACTTCCTTCGACGAAGCAGCTAAACTCAAAGTTATCAAAGCCGTTAAAGAAATCACCGGTCTCGGACTTGGCGAAGCCAAAGAAATCGTTGTCGGTGCTCCTAAAATGGTTAAAACCGGCGTTTCCAAAGAAGAAGCTGATTCCCTTAAAGCTCAGCTCGAAGAAGCCGGCGCCAAAGTTACCATTAAATAAGTTAATTTTGGACATAAAAAGAGTCGCTTTCGCGACTCTTTTTTGTTTTGTTTTGGTGGGAACGTTCGCGCCTTTTGAAAAAGGCGCCCGAAAACTTCACACCTTTTTCGAGAAAAAGGTGTGCCAAAAAGCTTTTAAAACGCGAAAGTAAACTTTCGCGGAGGTTTAACGGCAAATACAAAAACGCCGCAAATTGCAGCGTTTTTTGCTTTATTTTTCGAGCGCGGGAGCGCGAGAATCAAAAGCTTTTTTGCTTACTTTTTTCACCGAAAAAAGTAAGGTTATTTAAGCGCTTTGGCGACGGCTTTGGCGATATGCTGCGCCATGGAGAACTGGCCGAGGTCGTTGGGGTGGAGGTTATCGACGGCGTAGAGGTCGCGCAGGTCTTTCGTGAAGAAGTCGCGGCTATCGACGAAGTAGACGTTTTTGTCGCCGTTTTCCTTGGCGTTTTCGTAGGTCTGGCGGACGATGCTTATACGCTCGAGGTCGCCTTTGGTGGGCTCGGCGTAGAAGGGGTGAGTTACGAAGACGACGGGGAGCTCGGGCTGAGCGGCGCGGATGACCTTAAAGAACGGCTCGTGGGTGTCGCGGAGCGTTTCGGCGGAGGGGGAATTATAGTCGTAATCCATAACGAAGCAGGAAAGCTTGCGCGTCGCGATATGCTCGGCGACGGAAAGCTCGCCCATCGCGCTGCCCGAGAAGCCGTAGTTGACGCAGTCGGCGTCGAAGGCGCGGCAGACGATGTTGCAATAGGAGTTGCCCGGGCGGGAAACGCAGCCGCCTTGGGTTATAGACGAGCCGTAGAAGGCGATCGGGTCGAAAGTTCGTTTTGTGGGAGCGCCGAGCTTGTCGCCTTTTTTGAAGCCGACTTCGAGTTTGGTTATGCCCGCGTAGAGCGGAAGCTCGATTTCGAACTCTTTTACGCCGGAGGGGAGAGCGACGGTTTCACAGTTCACTTCCATACTGTTGGCGAAGGTCTGCATCATTTTGCCGACGTAACGGCGGTCGGTGCCCGTGCCGATATAGTTATCTATGCCGTAGACGCCGCGGTCGGCGAAGTGGTGCATTCTGCCGAAGCCTTCGCGGAGCGTAACGCGGATCGAGATAAGCTCGGAATCGGTGGCGAAGCGGACGTTTCCGCCCGCGGTATGATAGGCGAGCCCGCGGTTTGCCTCGGAATATATCTCTTTTTTAGAGGCGTCGAGGCGGTAGTATTCGCCGCAGTTGTCGTCGGGGTGGATGAGCCCGCCGAGGACGAAGGGAGCGTTTTTCGTGTCGAGGTAGATAAAGCCGTCTTCCTCGGGTTTGGCGGATGATATGTCGGAGACTTTCAGTAAATCGTGTTTTTTGAGTTTTTCTTTGGAGGGTTTGTTTCTGCCGAGGCCTGTTTTTTCCATTTTTGGTTACTTCCCTTTCGAAAAATTTGTCGGAATTTCGTCTTAATAAAAATATATCACGTTTTGAAAAATATTGCAATATCGCACGCGAAGTGTTATAATATTTTATCATTATTTTTTAATCGGAGTTTTGGCTATGAAAGGCAGACTGCTATTGCTTGTAAACCCCGTTTCGGGGAAAAATCAGGGAAAAAGACGGCTTTTCGACATAGTTGACATTTTGACGAAGGGCGGATTTTCGGTAACCGTCGAGCCGACGAGGTCGCGGCAGCACACGATAGACTTAATAAAAGAAAGGGCGAAGGATTTCGACATCGCGGCGGCAGTCGGAGGCGACGGGACGCTTAACAACGCGGTGAACGGGATTATCGCTTGCGGGGTGGAATTACCGCTCGGGTATATCCCTCTCGGCAGCACGAACGATTTTGCGGTGTCGGTAGGAATCCCGACGAAGCTCAAAGACGCCTGTGAGCATATCGTAAACGCCGAGCCGACGCCGACGGACGTGGGAAAATTCGGGGACGAATATTTTTCTTATATCGCTTGTACCGGGATTTTTGCGGACGCTTCTTACTCGACGCCGCAACAGATGAAAAACACGCTCGGATACGGGGCGTATATACTGCGCGGAGCGGGAAGCTTGCTTGAAAATCACAGAAGCAGATGCGTCGTGGAGCTTGAAAACGAAACGATAAGCGACGAATTTATATTCATGTCGGTATCGAACGCATTGCGCGCAGGCGGTATCTTTAAGCTTTCGAAGGACCAGGTGAGCTTTGACGACGGGAATTTCGAGCTTATAATGGTGCCGAGCCCGAAGAATATAAAAGACGGCGCACAGCTTGCGAACGCCGCGATAACCAACGACCTTTCGGCGCACACGATCATTCACCGTTCGGTAAAAAGCGCGAAATTTCACTTCGAGGATATGCAGGGCTGGTCGCTTGACGGAGAAAACGGCGGAAAACATAAGGAAGCAAGCATAGAAGTTATGGAAAAAGCGCTTTTACTTATAAGATAAGCGAGAAAATAACACTTGACTTTTAGGCGCAGTATATATATAATAGGAATGTTAGCAAATCAACGATTTTTCGGAGGAAAAAGTTAATGAATTACTCTCGTACCTCAAGCGCGGTAAGATTTATTCTTTTACTGCTCGCTATCGCTTTGGTCGTTACCGTCGCAGTATGCGGCATATTTAACGGCAAGAAGGGCGAATACATCATCAGCCCTGTTTTTGAAGAAGGCACTATCCGTTTGGGTCTTGACCTCGCGGGCGGTTCCGTCATCACCTATCAGGCGCAGACGGACGACACCGGGGACAAGCTTAAAAGCGGTATGAATTCGGTTGTTACCGTACTTCGCGACAGACTTGACAGCCAGGGACTCACCGAGGCGCTTTGCTATACCGTCGGCGACGATATGGTAACCATCGAGATCCCCGACGTTGACGATCCCAACGAAGCTATCGCAGAATTTATGCAGACCGCGAAGCTTACCTTCAGAGATCCCCAAGGCACTATTCTTCTCGACGGCAGCGACGTTGACAACGCATCCGCGGGCTTGACTCATGCAGACGACGGCACGCAGGAATACTGCGTAAACCTCGAGCTCACCGGCACGGGCGCGGTCAAATTCGCGGAAGCCACCAAGAAGGCGGCCCAGAACGGCACTACCATTGATATTTACATGGATGACAAGCTTCTCTCGAACCCGAAGGTCGATTCGAAGTTCGCGGACGAAGGCATCACCGGCGGCAAAGCCGTTATCACCGGCAGCTTTGACGCGGAAGCCGCACAGCACCTTGCAAACAACATCAACGCCGGCGCTCTTAAATACGACCTTGAAGTCGTCGAACAAAGAACCGTAGGTGCTACGCTCGGTAAGAACTCCCTTTCCACCTCGCTTATCGCGGGTGCTATCGGTCTTCTTCTCGTAGTTATATTCATGTGCATCTATTACAAAGTTCCCGGCATCATGGCTTCCATCGCACTCGTTGCCTACACCGGACTTTTCGGACTCGTACTTACCGTTTCGCAGGCTAACCTCACCCTCGCGGGTATCGCGGGTATCGTTCTTTCGATAGGTATGGCTGTCGACGCCAACGTAGTTATTTTCGAGAGAATGAAAGAAGAGCTCGCGATGGGCAAGAGCGTTAAAGCGGCTATCAAGGGCGGCTTCCACAGAGCTTTCGCGGCTGTTCTTGACTCGAACGTTACGACTCTTATCGCCTGCGGCGTGCTTTACTTCCTCGGCAGCGGCACCATCAAGGGCTTCGCCACCACGCTCTTCATAGGCGTTATCCTCTCGCTTATCACCGCGCTTCTTATCACCAGAGCGCTCCTTTATCTCTCGGTCGGCATGGGCATAAGCAACGTTAAGGCTTATACTCCTATCAAGCTCGGCAAGGGAAGCAAGAGAAGATTCCACTTTATCAAGAACAAGAAGGTTACGCTTATCGTTATCGCGCTCGTTATCGTTATCGGTGCGGCTTCCTTCATCATCCGTCAGTTCAACATTGATATCGACTTCTCCGGCGGTACCGAAATCCAGATAGACCTCGGGACCGAGGTTACCGACGAGGTTTGCGACAACATCAACAAGATTATCGAGAACAACGAGCTTCTCGGCAAGAACTACGTTTCCTCGACGACGCAATCCACCTCCGATCCTTATATAGCTATTATCCGTACCGGCACGGCGGCACTTACCACCGAGCAGGAAATAGCGCTTGAAGACGACCTTGTCAAAGCTTATGAAAACGCCGACACCGACAACATTCAGATCACTACCATCGCGGCTACCATAGGCAACTCGCTTACCAAGAAGGCGTTCCTCGCAGTAGGTATCGCGGTACTCCTGATGCTTATCTACATCTGGATCAGATTCGAGCTCAGCTCCGGCATCGCGGCTGTCGTTTGCCTTATGCACGACCTTTTCGTTATGCTTACCGTTTACTCTGTGCTTCAGATTCCGATAAACTCCAACATCATCGCGGCGTTCCTTACCATTCTCGGTTACTCGATCAACGCGACCATAATCGTATTTGACCGCATAAGAGAAAACCGCAAGAAGGACGACAGCAAAGAATTCGGCGAAGTCGTCAACGACGGCGTTCACGACACGCTCGCAAGAAGCATCAACACCACGCTCACCACGCTTTTCACTATCGGTATGATATTCATTCTCGGCGTAAGCTCTATCCGCGATTTCGCGTTCCCGCTTATCGTCGGTATCGTAGCCGGTCTCTTCTCTTCCGTTTGCATCTCCGGTATGCTTTGGAACGCGCTTTCCAAGGTTATCAAGCCGAAGGCTAAAAAAGCG
>JAZUJV010000147.1:0-7511 GCA_045642945.1 Eubacteriales bacterium
ATACGATTAAAATTTATTCCTTAACGACTGCGAAGCAGTCTTATCTCGCTCGGCGAAGCCGAGTTTATCTCTCATATCGCGCCGAAGGCGTTTATCTCTTTTATTTTCGTTCGCGTCAGCGAACGTTCCTTCACTCCTCACTTCTAACTGAAAAAAGCCCGCCGAAGCGGGCTTTTTTGATGTTCTTTACTGTTCTTCCTCGTAAACGTCGAGCGCGTCCTTGCGCGAAAGATTGAGTCTGCCTTTCTCGTCGATCTCGGTAACGATGACCTTGACGGTGTCGCCGATGGAAACGACGTCTTCGACCTTCGCGACTCTCTTCTTGTCGAGCTGCGAAATGTGAACGAGACCTTCTTTGCCCGGCGCGATCTCAACGAATGCGCCGAAGTTCATAATTCTCGTAACCGTGCCGTAGAAAATTTCGCCCGGCTCGGGGTCCTTCGCGATAGCTTCGATAATTTTAAGCGCTTTGTAGGCGTTTTCCTTGTTTACAGCCGCGATGAATACGCTGCCGTCGTCCTCAATGTCGATCTTGGAGTCGGTGTCGGCGCAGATCTTCTGAATAACCTTTCCGCCGCTGCCGATGACTTCGCGGATCTTTTCGGGGTCTATCTTCGTGCTTATCATCTTGGGAGCGTATTTCGAAACGTCAGCTCTCGGGCCGTCGATGGCTTTGAGGATGATTTCGTCGATGATATAATTTCTGCCCTTGTGGGTGGTTTCAAGTGCGTTCTTGATGATCGCGGGGGTAAGACCGTCGATCTTTAAGTCCATCTGGATCGAGGTGATGCCCTTCTTCGTGCCTGCGACCTTGAAGTCCATGTCGCCGAAGAAGTCTTCAAGACCCTGAATGTCTATCATGGTGTCCCAGTTCTCGCCTTCGGTGATAAGACCGCAGGAGATACCCGCGACGGGCGCTTTTATCGGAACGCCGGCGTCCATGAGCGCGAGCGTCGAGCCGCAGACGGATGCCTGCGAGGTCGAGCCGTTCGAAGAAACGACTTCACTGACGAGACGGATGGCGTAGGGGAATTCCTCAACGGAGGGAAGTACGGGAACGAGCGATCTTTCGGCGAGCGCGCCGTGGCCGATCTCTCTTCTTCCGGGGCTTCTCGCGGCTTTCGCTTCGCCTACGGAATAACCCGGCATATTGTAGTGGTGCATATATCTCTTGAATGCTTCGCCGTCGATGCCGTCAAGCTCCTGCTGTTCGCTTACGGGAGCGAGCGTCGCAACGGTGAGGACCTGCGTCTGACCTCTGGTAAAGAGACCCGAGCCGTGAGTTCTGGGAAGAAGTCCGACTTCCGCGGCGAGCGGTCTGATCTGGTCCATTCTTCTGCCGTCGACTCTCTTCTTTTCGGTAAGGAGCCAGTTGCGGACGATCTTCTTCTGAAGCTTATAGAGACATTCGTCTATCATCGCCTTGCTGTCGGGATAATCTTCCTCAAGCTCGGTGTAGCATTTTTCGTAAAGCGGCTGTAAAGCGGCGTCGCCGATACGCTTGTCGTCGGTGTCGAGGGCGACCTTGACGTCTTCGCCGACCATGGCTTCGATCCTGTCGAACATATCGTGATCGACTTCGAAGGGAGTGTATTCGTATTTTTCCTTGCCGATCTCGGCGCGGATGCTTTCGATGAAGTCGCAAAGAGGTTTGATTTCTTCGTGAGCCTTCATAATGGCTTCGTACATGGTTTCGTCGTCAACTTCGTTCGCGCCGGCTTCGATCATAACGACCTTCGCCTTGCTGCCCGCGACGGTGAGCTCGAGATCGCTCTTGGCTCTCTGCTCTTCGGTGGGGTTGATAACGATCTTGCCGTCAACGAGTCCTACGAAAACGCCCGCGATAGGTCCGTTCCACGGAATGTTGGAAATGGTAAGCGCGATGGAAGCGCCGATCATAGCGGAAATTTCGGGGGAACAGTCGGGGTCGACGGACATAACGGTAAGCGAAATGACTACGTCGTTGCGAAGATCCTTCGGGAAAAGCGGGCGGATAGGTCTGTCGATAACGCGGCTCGCGAGGATGGCGTGATCGGTGGGTCTGCCTTCGCGTCTGTTCCAGCTTCCCGGGATCTTACCGACGGAATAAAGCTTTTCTTCGTAGTCGACGGAGAGGGGAAGGAAGTCGATGCCGTCTCTCGGAGCGGCGGACATGGTGGCGTTGGCAAGAACAGCGGTCTCACCGTAACGGACGAGACAGGAGCCGCCTGCCAGCTGTGCGATCTTACCGGTCTCTATAACGAGAGGTCTGCCGGCAAGCTCATACTTGAAGGTTTTGAAATTCTCAAACATTGTTTTTTTCCTTTCTGATATTTATTTCCGAAAGGATACCGAGCGAAGTTTAACACTTAACTACATTCCGAAAAAGCCCTTCGGCGCATAGTTAACTGCTAAACTGCCCGCTATCCTTTTTGTGATTAAATCAAATCACAGGCAACGCGGAAAAAAGTTCTGCGCTGCCTGTGCTCCGAACGAAACTTATTTTCTTATGCCGAGTCTTTCGATGATCTCTCTGTAACGGTTGATATCCTTCTTCTGGAGGTAGTTGAGGAATCTTCTTCTCTTGCTGATCATCTGCTGCATACCGCGACGGCTGTGATTGTCCTTCGGGTTGACTTTAAGATGCTCGGTGAGCTCGGAAATACGGGTGGAAAGAATAGCGATCTGAACTTCGGGAGAACCGGTGTCGCCTTCGTGTACGGCGTATTCTTTGATAACGTTCTGTTTGGTTTCTTTTGCGATCATGGTTTTTCACCTTTCTTAAAATAATTTTTTCGGGGCATACTCGGCAGACGGCTTCGGTGAACCGAACGCTTCGTCCGTTTTCCGTCAACTGGGCGTGTCCTCTTTTATGCTTAAACGCATACGAACTGACTATACCACATCTTTCCCGCTTTGTAAAGGGCTTTTTCGAAAAAATTTTTCGTATTTTTCCTTTTGCCGCTTTTGTGCTCTTTGCCCGAAAAAAATTACATTATTATATATTATTTGTGCCGCCCGCTCTTGATTTTAACTTTTTTTGGTGGTAAAATGACTTGATTAAATATGTGATGAAAGGGACGGTACCGAAAAATATGAAAAACGCTTACCAAAAAGCGGCTTTGCTCGTTAA
Organism: Eubacteriales bacterium; assembly: GCA_045642945.1. GTDB lineage: Bacteria > Bacillota > Clostridia > Oscillospirales > CAG-382 > Coliplasma. The sequence goes on from JAZUJV010000147.1 coordinate 3,113, forward strand.
ATCCATCGGACTTTTCCTGTTATGCGTCGCGGGCGCTCTGCTCGTCTTCGCCTACTCGTCCGAAAAAGTCCCCGATACCTCCGAAGCCGATGCCGCCTTCGACACCGTCTACGCCTACGGCGAATCAATACAGTAAACCAAAAAGGATATCCAAATGATAAATTCCGCCAGAAGTGATTACGCCGAATACCTTTTCGGCACGGGAAACAACTATTTCGCCGAGGATTATCTCGGCGCGCATAAAACCGAGGACGGGCGTTTCGTCTTCCGCGTATGGGCGCCCCACGCCGATAAAGTCTTCCTCTGCGGCGACTTCAATAACTGGAACGCCGACAGACTTATGCAAAAATCCCAAAGCGGTATATGGGAATATATTTTGGACGACGCTTCCTTCGGCGTCGGCTCGCGCTATAAATTCATAATCGAGCGCGCCGGCAAACGCTTCTATAAAGCCGACCCCTTCGCCTTCAGCTCCGAAACGCTCGTCAACACGGCGTCGCTCTTCGCCGAGCCGAAGTTCGACTGGACGGATAAAGCCTACCTCGATTCGCGTAAATACGCCGTCGATATGTTAAAGGTCGATAAACTCCCGCCCGAGCCGATGAACGTCTACGAGGTCCACCTCGGCTCTTGGAAACGCCGCGAAGACGGAAGCTACCTTTCCTACCGCGAGCTTGCCGACGACCTCTCCGCCTACGTCAAGGATATGGGATATACCCATATCGAGATAATGCCCGTCTCCGAGCATCCCTTCGACGGAAGCTGGGGATATCAGGTCTGCGGCTATTTCGCCCCGACCTCCCGCTTCGGCGCTCCCGAGGATTTTATGTATTTCGTCAATAAAATGCATTCCTGCGGTATCGGCGTAATAATGGATTGGGTCCCCGCCCATTTCCCCAAGGACGCCCACGGTCTTTACGAATTCGACGGCGCCCCGCTTTACGAATATAAAGGCAAAGACAGAATGGAAAACGCCGGCTGGGGCACCCGCTGCTTCGACGTCGGCGACGACCACGTCCGCTCCTTCCTTATAAGCAACGCGCTTTTCTGGATGCGCGACTACCATATCGACGGGCTTCGGATCGACGCCGTCGCCTCCATGCTCTATCTCGACTACGGGCGTAAAGCCGGCGAATGGAATCCAAACCCCGACGGAAGCAATATAAATAACGAAGCCGTCGCGTTTTTCAGGAAACTCAACGCCGCCGTGAACGAATATTTCCCCGAAAGATATATGATAGCCGAGGAATCCACCGCCTTCCCGAACGTTACGAAAAAACACGGGCTCGGATTCACGCTCAAATGGAATATGGGCTGGATGAACGATACCCTCGATTATCTCTCGATAGACCCCTATTTCCGCTCCGGCGCCCACAGCAAAATGTCCTTCTCGCTCATGTACGCTTTCAGCGAGAACTATATGCTTCCCGTCTCTCACGACGAGGTCGTCCACGGAAAGAAATCGCTTATAGATAAATGCTCCGGCGACTACGATACCAAATTTGCCACCGTCCGCGCCTACCTCGCCTATATGATAGCCCACCCCGGTAGAAAGCTGACCTTTATGGGCTGCGAGTTCGGACAGTTCCGCGAATGGGATTACGAATCCTCGCTCGAATGGTTCCTGCTCGATTACGAAAAACACCGCAAGCTTCAAAACTACGTCAAATTCTTAAACAAAACCTACCTCGAAAATAAAGCCTTCTACGATAACGAGGGCTCTTGGGATTGCTTCTCTTGGATATTCGCCGACAATTCCTCCGATAATATCTACGCCTTCGAGCGCGTCTCGGCTGGCGGCGAGAGGGTTTTGACGGTCCTCAACTTTTCGGGCAGCGACCGTCCCGAATATAAAATCCCGCTCGGGCAGTCCGGCTGGTATAAAGAGATTCTTAACTCCGACGACGAAAAATTCGGCGGAAAAGGATATATAAACGGAAGCGTCCGCACCAAAAAGAACGCTTTCGGCGGCAACGACCTGACGATAAAGATTCCCGCCTTCGGCGCGCTGATGTTCAAAAAATCGCCGAAGAAACAAGAAAACAAGTAAAGGAGAAGTGATGATCTATGATTAAGAAAAAAGAAACTGTTGCGATGCTCCTCGCGGGCGGGCAGGGAAGCCGTCTCTACCTGCTTACCGAGCGCACCGCCAAACCCGCCGTCCCCTTCGGCGGCAAATACCGTATAATCGACTTTCCTCTCTCCAACTGTGTAAATTCGGGTATCGACACCGTCGGCGTGCTTACCCAGTATCAGCCCCTCGCGCTAAACGAATATATCGGCAACGGTCAGCCGTGGGACCTTGACCGTACCTACGGCGGCGTAACGACCCTGCCCCCCTATCAGGCGCAAAAACGCGCCGACTGGTATAAAGGCACCGCCAACGCCATCTATCAGAACATCCGCTTTATCGAAAAATTCGACCCCGACTACGTAATAATCCTTTCCGGCGACCATATCTATAAAATGGATTATTCCGAGATGATCGAGTTCCATAAAAAATCCGGCGCCGACTGTACGATAGCCGTCTTCGACGTCCCGCTTTCCGAAGCCTCCCGCTTCGGTATAATGACGACGGACGCCGAAAACCGAATCGTCGAATTCGCCGAAAAGCCGAAGGAGCCGAAAAGCACCAAAGCTTCCATGGGCGTCTACGTCTTCAATAAAGATAAACTCTTCTCCTATCTCGAAGCCGACGAAGCCGACGAGAATTCCGAAAAGGATTTCGGCAAAAACGTCATCCCCGCGATGCTTGACGCGGGCGAAAAAATGTATGCCTTCGAGTTCTCGGGCTATTGGAAAGACGTCGGAACGATCCAAAGCTTGTGGGAAGCGAATATGGACCTTCTCGGCGACCGTCCCGCGCTCAACCTTATAGATAAAGAATGGCGAATTCTCTCCCGTAACGACGCCTTCCCGCCTCACTTCGCGGGCTCGGGTGCCGTGATAAGCAACTCGATAGTTACCGAGGGCTGCGAGATATACGGAACAGTCGTCAACAGCGTCCTTTCCGCCGGAGTAGTCGTCGAACGCGGCGCCGCCGTGCGCGACAGCGTGATCCTCGGAAACGTTCTGATTAAAGCCGACGCCTCCGTCGACCATTCGCTCGTCGACGCCGATACCGTCATAGGCAAAAACGCCCGCGTCGGTAAACCGATAGCCGAATCCAAAGGCATAACGTTAGTCGGCGGCGGTCTCGAGATAAAAGACGGCGTAACCGTTCCCGACGGCGTCATCTGCGGCAGCGATATGTTAAAAGAACTTAATAAAGGAGGCGCGAAATAATGAACGCCGTTGGTATAATCCTTTCGAGCATAAACGAAAAAAGCGTCCACGAGCTCACCACGGTAAGAACTATGGCTTCCGTTCCCTTCGGCTGCCGTTACCGCCTTATCGACTTTGCGCTTTCAAATATGGTAAACTCCGATATCACCCACGTCGGAATAATAACCCACTATAACTACCAGTCCCTTATGGACCATATCGGCACGGGCAAGGATTGGGACTTGGCACGTCGCCACGGCGGTATCCAGATACTCCCGCCTTATATAACCGCCTACGCCAACAACAGCAACTTCCTTTATAATACCCGTCTCGAAGCGCTTATCAGCGTAAGGGAATTCATCAAGGACTGCAAAGAAGAATACGTCGTCATAACCGACTGCGATAAGGTCTGCAACCTCGATTTCTCCGCGATGATAGACCAGCATATAAAGACCGGCGCCGATATCACCGTCGGCGTAAAAGGCGCCTACGTTTCTCCCGATTCCCGCCGCGTTTCGATAATTAAAAGCGACGAGGAAGGGAAGATAGTCGACGTTTCCGACTACCTCGGCACCCACAGCGGCTTCGAGGACGTCTCGCTTAAAATAATGGTCATCGGCAGAAAATACCTCGAGGATATAATCGACGATTCGATAGCTCACGGCTATACGAGTATGTCCAAAGATATCCTTCTCCGCGGCTGTAAATATAACGACTACCGCGTTTATAAATTCGACGGCTACTTCGCCACCGTCCGCACCCTCGAGGATTATTATTCCTGCTCTATGGATATCCTCGATCCCGAGATAAGAAAATCCCTCTTCGGCGTCCGTAACCGCCCGATATTCACAAAAGTCCGCAACAGCGCGCCGACCTCCTATATCGACGGCGCGATAGTGCGTAATTCGCTTATCGCCGACGGCTGCGTGATAAACGGAACTGTCGAAAACTCCATCCTCTTCCGCGGCGTCAAGATAGGTAAAAATACCCACGTCAAAAACAGTATAATAATGCAGGATACCATAACCGGCGATAACGTCTATCTTAACTGCGTCATAACCGATAAAAACGTCGTTATCCGCGATGGACGCGTCCTGTCCGGCCACGAGACCCGCCCGTTCTTCATAGATAAAGG
>JAZUJV010000148.1:0-1602 GCA_045642945.1 Eubacteriales bacterium
GTTATAAAACTTTCAGTCATCTTTTTTTACCTTCGCGAGCGGGTTATGCTCGACGGCTTCTTCCAACTTTTTATTGGTCAGGTGGGTATAGATCTGCGTCGTCGTGAGCTGTTCGTGGCCGAGTATCTCCATAAGCTCCCTTACGTCGACGCCGCCTTCGTTATACATCAGCGTCGCGGCGGTATGGCGCAACTTATGGCAGGAAAGCCCTCTTCCGCCCAATCCCGCGAGGTCAAGATAGCGGTAAACCATTTTCTGCACCGTCTCTTTCGAGACCCTTAAACCGCGGGAGCTTAAAAACAGCGCGTTTTTATCTTTTATTATATGGCCGTGCTCGGTCGCTTTTATCTGGCGCACCTTCAAATAGTCCTCGAGCGCGCTCCGACAGGCGGTGTTCAGATAAACCGGGCGCTGTTTATTGCCTTTTCCGGTTACGACAAGCCTTGCCTTATTATCGTCGATATCCGAAAGATTTATCCCGACGAGCTCGGAAAGCCGCATACCGCAGTTCAGAAACAGCGTCAAAATACAGTAATCGCGCTCGTAGTCGTGGCTGTCGCGCGGGACGGCTTCGAGCAATTTCAAGCTCTCGTCGAGCGAAAGATATTTCGGCAGCGCGGGTTTTACCGTCGGAGAGTCGATATCCTTGGCGGGATTATTCTCGATTTTATGCGATTTTATGGTATGGTATTTATAAAACGCCTTTATCGCGGAAAGCCTTCGGGCGCGGATCCTTACCTTATTCCCCCTATCGTTCGCGAGATAGAGCATATAGGAATAAATTTCCTCGGTCCTCACGGAAGCGATAAAATCGTAGTCGCAGCCCGAAATATCTATTTCGTTTATATCGTCGGGGATATCCTTCGATTTCCGCGAAGCGACGATATAGCGAAGAAACATCACCACGTCCCTGACGTATTCTTCCACCGTCAGCTTCGAGCAGTTCTGGATCGAGCTTTTATAACCCGCGAAGGTAACAATCGTTTCGGGCAGAGACGTTTCCATTTTTTCACCTCCGAAAAAATTTTCCGTAATTCATTATACACCAAAAGCTTTTTAAAATCAATATTCGGTTGACAAAAGCATTTCTCTATTATAAAATAAGAAAAAACGGAGGGATTTATATGGAATACATCATAAAAGTTAAAAAAGATATCGATTTTACAGACGTTCCCAAGGCGGAAATATCTTGTTACAAATGGGAAACGGGATACGAGCCCGAAGCGTTCGCTCAGCTTATTTTTATCGAGGGGCGCGGATTCGCGCTCAGAATGACGGCTTATGAAGATGACCCGAAAGCAATATACACCAAATACGGCGAAGACGTCTACAAGGACAGCTGTCTCGAGTTTTTCGCGAGTTTCAATCCCGATTCTCCGAAATACATCAACTTCGAGATGAACGCCAACGGCGCTTTCCTTTCCGCCGTCCGCACGGACAGGCACAACAAGACGCCCATCGACTTTCTCGCGCCGCTTCCCAAGGTTACCCCCATAAAGGGCGACGGCTTCTGGGGCGTCGAAGCCTTCTTCACGCTCGATTTTATCGGCAAAACCTTCGGAAAATTCTGCTTCGCGCGCGGTGAAAGCTTTAAAGGCAACT
>JAZUJV010000149.1:0-4988 GCA_045642945.1 Eubacteriales bacterium
CTTTTCTTGTCGAGCGTCCTACCCTGCCTCTTATCTGGTGAAGCTGGGCAAGCCCCATTCTGTCGGCGTCTTCAATAATAAGAGTATTCGCGTTCGGTACGTTGATACCCGACTCGATTATCGTGGTACAGACCAATATATCGATTTTTCCATCGACCATATCGCTCCATACGTCCGAAAGCTCTTCTTTATCCATTCTGCCGTGCCCGACGGCAATATTCGCGTCGGGGAACGCTTCTTTTATCTGCTTTGCTTTGGAATATATCGAATCAATAAAATTATGTAGATAAAAAACCTGACCGCCGCGTCTGAGCTCGTTCCGTATAGCCTCGTAAACGACCTCGTCGTCATGCTCGAGCACGAAGGTCTGAACGGGAACACGGTCCGTCGGCGCTTCTTCGAGCACCGACATATCTCTTATTCCGCTCAAAGCCATATTCAACGTCCTCGGTATAGGCGTAGCAGTAAGCGTCAGCACGTCTACTCCCGTGGCGAGTTCTTTAAGCTTCTCTTTATGCGTAACGCCGAATCTCTGTTCTTCGTCGACGACGAGTAGTCCCAAATCTTTGAATACTATATCTTTTTGCAGCAAACGGTGAGTACCGACGACGATATCCACTGTGCCGTTTTTCAAACCTTTTATTACTTCCGATTGTTGTTTCGGTGTAACGAATCTCGACATCATGCCGACCTTAACGGGATATCCTCTGAACCTCGCGAGAATCGTCTGGTAATGCTGAAAAGCAAGGATAGTCGTAGGTACGAGTATCGCCGCCTGTTTGCCCGAGAAAATCGCTTTGAAAACCGCTCTTAAAGAAACCTCGGTTTTGCCGAATCCGACGTCGCCGCAAAGGAGTCTGTCCATAGGGTACGGATTCTGCATATCCCGTTTTATCTCGTCCGAGGCCTTTTTCTGTCCTTCGGTATCTTCGTATTCGAAATTTGCTTCAAACTCATCCTGAAGCTCGTCGTCGGGCGGGAACGCAAACCCGAGTCTGCTTCGTCTTTCGGCGTAAAGTTTTATTAGTTCTTTGGCTATGTTGGCAGCTGCCGCTTTCGCTTTGGTCTTGGCGCGTTTCCATTCGGCTCCGCCCATTTTCGAAAGCTTGACGTTTTCGTTTCCGCCTATATATTTGCTGACCATATCAAGCTGGTCGCAGGGAACGTAAAGTATTCCTCCGTCGGCGTAAACGATTTTTATGAAATCTCTCGAAACTCCTTGCGACACAAGGTTTTTGATGCCCTCGTATCTTCCGATTCCGTGATTGACATGGACGACGAGATCACCGACGGAAAGGTCGGCGTAAGACATAATTTTCTCGCTTTTCAGCGTCTTTACGTGCTTCGGTTTTCTCGATATATATTCCGCTCGCGGATTATACGTCATACTGTCCGTAAGCAGCACGAAATTGCTTTTCGGAAGTTCAAAGCCGTGTCGTATCCTGTCGCTGTTTACAGCTGAAACAGCCACTCTGCTCTCGTATAGATTCCCTTCAAAGCCGTATGCGGAAATGCCCGCGTTCGAAAGAATATCTATCATTATTCCGGCGGCACGTTCGCCGTCGCAAAGAAGCATGATTTTGCGCGAAGCGGAAATATATCCTTCGATATCTTCTATGAAAATATCGGTTTTTTCGGTCATCTGCAACGTGGATTTCGTCGTCATCATATACGACGCCGAAGCGCCTATCGCCGAGCCGGAATTAGAGAAAAGATCGAGCGCGACGGTATGTTTGCCGAGACCGGCAAAAAGATTGTTCGCCGTGTCGTAAGGACGGGCGTTTTTCAGCCTGCAAAGCCCCGATTGCGCTAGTCCTTCGACGATAACGTTGTTGTTTTTTTCAAAGCCCGATGCGCGTTCAAGCACTCGCTTGGATTCGAAAACGAATCTTACGCTGTCGCGTGTAAAATCAAGTAAAGTCTCGCGTTTCGGATAGATTAGCGAGAAATATTTATCGCAAAAAGCGGGCTTTTCTCCTCTTTCGAGAATATCGTATTCCGACCTTAAAGAAGCGAGCCTCGAATCGCTGCCGGAAAAGTCCTCGATAAGCTTATAAATTTCTCTTTTTATAAGCTGTACCGAACCTTCCGAGGGAATAATTTCACTGCAAGGCAAGACTTTGAAGCTTTCGAGATTTTCAACTCTGCGCTGTGATACTATATCGAAAATTCCGATAAGGTCTATCTCGTCGCCGAAGAAGTCGGCGCGGATCGGCATATCACAGTTCGGAGAAAAAATATCTACGATGCCTCCGCGAAGCGAAAACTGCCCAACGCCTTCCACGACGTCGGTCCTCTTGTAACCCATACGGACAAGCTTTTCACATACAGAACGCGGAGAATCAATGCCTCCCCTTTTAAGTTCGAAGGAGTTTTCTTCAAGCACTTCGATAGGCATCGTATATTGCATCAGCGCGTCGGGAACGGTAACGATAACGTCGTATTTACCGCTCGCGGCAGCGTCGAGAACCGATATTCTTTTATGCTCCCATTCGTGAGAATAAGCGCTCACGTTTTCATATACGAAATCTCTCGAAGGATAAAACAAAACGTTATCGAAATACTCGCGTAAAATCTCCGCCGTGGCGTTCGCTTCTCTTTCGTCGGGAACTATCACTATCCCTTTTTTAGAAAGCTTTTTCAATGCCGCGGCAACGAAAAAAGGACGCGCCGGCTCGCATGTTCCGCACACAACACACGGTATTCTGTTTTCATTAAAACCTTCGATAAATGATCTGAACTCACCGTCGAGTTCAAATTGTGATAAAATCTCGTTCATTGATTCCAATTACTTTCCGGAAATGCTGAATTCCGACATCATTCTGTCAACGTCGTATTTTAACATACAGTCGAGCGCTTCGTGTATCTTCGGCATAAGACCGTCGATTTTCTTGGATTCTTCATCGTTAAAATGCGAAAGAACGTAATCCGCGAGATCCCATTTTTCGGGTTTTTGCCCGACGCCGATTTTTATTCTTAAAAACTTATCGGATTCCATATAATCGATGACCGACTGCACTCCTTTATGGCCTCCGCTGCTTCCGTCGCGTTTTATTCTCATTGCGCCGACGGGAAGCGAAATATCGTCGTGTATAACGATAAGCTTTTCCGTGGGAATACCGTAAAAATTCATAACCGAATCAACGGCTATGCCGGAATTGTTCATATACGTTTGCGGTTTTACCATAAAAAACAGATAATTCGCGAGAAAAAACCTTCCGGTAAGCGAGCTGTAAAGCGCTCTTTTGCACCCGTGGGATTTTTCTTCGTGCTCGGCAAGATAGTCGATTGCCCTGAACCCGACGTTGTGTCTCGTATTGTCGTATCTTTTACCCGGATTTCCTAACCCGACGATGATAAAATCGGGGTAATCCATAGGCGGTATGTTCATATTTTTAATTCTCAATTGAAAATCATCCTTAAACATTTAATAGATTGAGTTTACCCCAAAAAACATTTTTTGTCAAGCGTGCAGAATATTCGGTATAAAATATATAATAGGTATTGACAAAAATTGTATTTTTACTATAATAGGAAGAGTGAAAATAATTATGGAGGATATATATGTCTAAAAAGTACGTTTATCTCTTTTCGGAAGGCAATGGCAAGATGAGAGAACTTCTCGGCGGCAAGGGTGCAAACTTGGCCGAGATGACAAACCTCGGACTTCCCGTTCCGCAGGGTTTTACAATTTCCACCGAAGCGTGTACGCAGTATTATGAGGATGGCAAAGTCATCAACGACGAAATCACCGCTCAGATAAATGAATACGTTGCGAAAATGGAAGAAATCACCGGCAAAAAATTCGGTGATAAAGAAAATCCCCTTCTCGTTTCCGTCCGTTCCGGCGCAAGAGCTTCCATGCCCGGTATGATGGATACCATTCTTAACCTCGGTCTTAACGAAGAAGTCGTTGAGATCCTCGCAAAAAAATCCGGCAATCCCCGTTGGGCTTGGGACTGCTACAGAAGATTTATCCAGATGTTCTCCGACGTCGTTATGGAAGTCGGCAAGAAATATTTCGAGCAGCTCATCGACAAGATGAAGGAAGCCAAACACGTTACTCAGGACGTCGAGCTTACCGCCGATGATCTTAAAGAGCTCGCCAACCAGTTCAAAGCCGAATACAAATCCAAAATCGGCTCTGACTTCCCCACCGACCCGAGAGTCCAGCTTTTCGAAGCAATTAAAGCCGTATTCCGTTCTTGGGACAACCCCAGAGCCAACGTTTACCGTCGTGATAACGATATTCCTTATTCCTGGGGTACCGCTGTCAACGTACAGATGATGGCATTCGGCAATATGGGTCCCACCTCCGGCACCGGCGTTGCTTTCACCCGCGACCCCGCTACCGGCGAAAAGCATCTTATGGGCGAATTCCTTATGAACGCGCAGGGCGAAGATGTTGTCGCCGGCGTTCGTACTCCCCAGAAGATCGATCAGCTTAAAGAAGTTATGCCCGAAGTTTACGATAAATTCGTCAATATCTGCAATATTCTCGAAGATCATTACAGAGATATGCAGGATATGGAATTTACCATCGAAGACAGAAAACTCTTTATGCTTCAGACGAGAAACGGCAAGAGAACCGCGCAAGCCGCTCTTAAGATTGCCTGCGACCTCGTCGACGAAGGTATGATAGACGAAAAACGCGCCGTCGAAATGATCGACCCGCGTAACCTCGATACCCTGCTCCATCCTCAGTTCGATGCTAAACAGCTCAAATCCACCGAGCCTCTTTCCAGAGCTCTCGGTGCTTCTCCCGGTGCCGCCTGCGGTAAGATCGTATTCACCGCGGAAGACGCTAAAGAATGGGCTGCACGCGGCGAAAAGGTCGTTCTCGTAAGACTTGAAACCTCGCCCGAAGATATCGAAGGCATGAAAGCCGCTCAGGGTATTCTTACCGTCCGCGGCGGTATGACCTCCCATGCAGCAGTCGTTGCACGCGGTATGGGTACCTGCTGCGTTTCCGGCTGCGGCGAAATAAC
>JAZUJV010000150.1:0-12091 GCA_045642945.1 Eubacteriales bacterium
TAACCGTTCACGATTTTCCCTATGCCGTCGAAGACGGGATATTCCTTCTCGAAGAAGAATGCTCCCTCGGCGACGATATAAAGTACGTCGTCGTCGGTAAGATACTTTCTACCGAGCCTCATCCCGTTTCCGACCACCTTATCATCTGTCAGGTCGATGTCGGCAAAGAAAAATTACAGATAGTTACCGGCGCACAGAACGTCAAAGCGGGCGACATAGTCCCCGTATGCCTCGACGGTGCGGTCCTTCCCGGCGGCAAGACTATAAAGACAGGCAAGCTTCGCGGCGTCGTGTCGCAGGGTATGCTCTGCTCGATCGGCGAGCTGGGCTTAACCGTTCACGATTTTCCCTATGCCGTCGAAGACGGGATATTCCTTCTCGAAGAAGATTGTCCTCTCGGCGACGATATCCGCGACGTATGCAAGCTTAAAGACACCGTCGTCGAATTCGAGCTTACCTTCAACCGTCCCGACTGCCTCTCCTATATCGGCATCGCGCGCGAAGTCTCCGCCACCTTCGGCAAAAAGGCAAATCTCCCGTGCCCGAAGGTAACCGAGACCAAAGGCGATAAAAAAGCCCCCGATTATATAAGCGTAAAGGTACATAATAAAGACCTCTGCCCGCGCTATACCGCCCGCGTCGTCAAAAACGTAAAGATAGCCCCGTCGCCGCTCTGGCTCCGTGCCAAGCTCCGCGCCGCCGGCGTAAGACCTATCAATAATATCGTAGATATAACCAACTTCGTTATGCTTGAATACGGCCAGCCGATGCACGCTTTCGACTACGAATATATAAAGAGCCGTGAGATAAACGTAAGAAACGCGCTTGAAGGCGAAGAGATAATCACCCTCGACGGCGTAACGCGCAAACTGTCTCCCGAAATGCTCGTCATCGCCGACGGCGCCAAAGCCGTCGCGCTTGCAGGCGTTATGGGCGGCGAGAACAGCGAGATCACCGATTCCACCACCACCGTCGTTTTCGAAAGCGCCAACTTCGCCCGTGAGAGCATAAGAAAAACCTCCAAAGCCGTCGGTCTTCGTACCGAAAGCTCCGCGAGGTTCGAAAAAGGCCTTCCCGCCGTCAACACCCTCGAAGCCGTCAACCGCGCCGCCGAACTCGTTACTCTCCTCGGCTGCGGCGAGATAGTCGAAGGCGTCATAGATATCAATAACGCCGATATCGGCGATAGAGTCGTCCCCTACGACAGAAAACGCGTCAACGCCCTTCTCGGCACTAATATCTCCGACGCCGAAATGGATAAGCTTCTCGCGTCCGTCAACCTCATCGCCGACGGCGACAAATTAAAAGTCCCCGCATACCGCGGCGATATAATCAACTCCGCGGATATCTCCGAAGAGGTCGTCAGACTCTACGGCTTCGATAATATCGAGGCTACGATGTTCAAAGGCTGCGCCGCTCTCGGCGGCAGAAGCGAGTCCGAAGCCTTCCGCTATAAAGTAAACGAAGCCATGGCGGGCTTGGGATACTGCGAATGTATGACCTATTCCTTCGTTTCTCCGCGTTCTCTCGATAAAATAAATATCCCTTCTGACAGCGACCTTCGCGATTTCATCAAGCTCATCAACCCGCTCGGCGAGGATACCTCCGTCATGCGTACCCACGCGCTCCCCTCTATGCTCGAGGTTTTGTCGCGCAACGTCAGCCGTAAAGTCGATAAAGTCAAAATGTCCGAGATAATGACGCTCTATAAACGCGAAGGCGACCTTTCGAAAGAAAGAAAAGTATTATGCTTCGCGTTCACTTCCGACGTCGGCGGCTTTTACGATATCAAAGCCGACGCCGAAGCGCTCTTCATCCGTCTCGGCATCGCTCCGCGTGCATATAAAGCCGTCTCCGGTGATCCTTCCTTCCATCCCGGCCGCTGCGCGGATATCTGCGTCGGCGATACCGTGATAGGCAGAATAGGCGAGCTCCACCCGCTCGTATGCGAAAATAACGAGCTTCCGAGAGGCGTCTGCGCCGCGTTGATCGAAATGAACGAGCTTCTCGCGTCCGTCAAGACCGAACGCGGCTACGAGTCTCTTCCCGTTTTCCCGGCTATGGAGCGCGATATCGCCGTGCTCTGCGACGCCGATCTGGAAGTCGGCACTCTTCTTGCCGATATCCGTTCCTACGCGGGCAAAACTCTCGTCGACGCCTACGTCTTCGACGTATATCGCGGAAAAGGCGTTGCCGACGATAAAAAGAGCGTTGCCGTCCGTCTCGTCTTCCGTGTTCCCGACAGAACTCTTACCGACGAGGAAGCCGACACCGGCGTCAAAAAGATACTCAAAAAGCTCGAAAACGAAAACGGAATAGTTTTGCGTTCTTAAATTTATAAAAAAGGCTTGCAAATCATCCGCTTTTGGTATATAATCATAAAGTGATAAGATTGTTTAGCGTTGACAGGAGGTTTAACTATGCACGACGACAAAACTAAAATGGTCGACAATAAGCAAAAAACCATAATGTTCCCGATAAAGGATCAGCATAGGGAAGAGCTTCGTGAGAAGGTCCAGTGTGTTTACGATTCTCTCGTCGAGAAGGGATATAACCCGATAAACCAGATCGTCGGCTATATCGTTTCCGAGGATCCCACCTATATCACGAACTACAACAACTCCCGCGCCATCATCGCCAAGATTGACCGCGATGAGCTTCTCCGTGCCCTTGTCGAGGATTTCATCGACACCGACAGCAAAAAGAAAGGCTGATTTTACAAATGAGCGAAACAAAAACTCTTCTGTATAAGGGCAAACCCCTTGTGCGGCAGGGCAGGTTTATCTTTTACGGTAATCCCGATGATCCCTATATACTTTTTATGAACATTCTTGATGTCAAAAAAGTCGGCGACATCGAACTTGCCACTAAAGTCAACGTCCAGATACAAAGCACCGACGAAGACGTTTCGTTAAACGAAAAGGTCATCAAGCAATGCGAGAAAAATAATTTCTACGATGCTTTCGATATCGGCGTCATCTGGCTTGAAAGAGCCCTTAAAAGCAACACCAAATAGCAAAAAAGGCACGTTTCCCCTTGGGAGACGTGCCCCCTTTTTTATGTCTGCGGAATTTACCAAAATAATTTCATAAAATTGTCAATTTTGCCGAAGCGAAAAATGTTGAAAAGAAGCCGTTTCTATGCTATGATTTTATTTTGAGGAGATTTGTGAATGAGATACGAACATATTTTCTGGGATTGGAACGGCACCCTTCTCGACGACGCGAAGCCCACGCTCGACGCGGTCAACGCGATGCTGAAAAATCGCAGTAAAAACCCTATAACGCTTGAAGAATACCGCGATATGATCGACGTTCCGATAATCAATTTCTATAAAAAAGTTATGGATATTTCCGATAAAACCATGGAGGAGATATCCGAGGAATTCCATAACTTTTATTCCTGCTATCTGCCCGCCGACCCTCTTTCTCCCGAAGCGCCGGATATCTTAAAAAAACTGTCCGAGCTCGGCTGTAAGCAATATATCTTTTCTTCAAGCGAAAACCGTCTTATCGAGCCGTTCCTCGCCCGCTACGGAATAGATAAATATTTCAAAAAAGTTCTGGGCGCGACGGATTGCCACGTCGGCAGCAAGATCGAAAGAACGGCGTATTATTTCGAAAAGAAATCGCTTCCGAAAGAAAAATGCGTCTTTATCGGCGATATGGTCCACGATTGCGACACCGCCGATTATATCGGCTGCGATTGTATTTTGGTCTCCTGCGGACACCAAAGCGAAAAAGCTCTTCGGGCTACGGGCAGGGAAGTCGTTTCTTCTCTTTCCGAGCTGCTCGGACACATCATATAACTTAAGAGGAATTTTATGTACAGACAAGGCTTCGATTGCAGCAAATACGTCGAACTGCAATCCGCTCATATCAGAGAGCGTATCGAAAAATTCGGCGGCAAGCTATATCTCGAATTCGGCGGCAAGCTCTTCGACGATAACCACGCCTCCCGCGTGCTCCCCGGCTTCAAGCCCGGCATAAAAATAGATATGCTTTCGGCTTTAAAAGACGAAGTCGAGATCGTCATCGCGATCAACGCCAATGATATCGAAAAAAACAAAGTCCGCGGCGACCTCGGTATAACCTACGATCAGGATACCCTTCGCCTTATCGACGCTTTCCGCGCCTGCGGTCTTTACGTCGGAAGCGTTGTGCTTACGCAGTATAATTCCCAACCCGCCGCCGTCGCCTTCGAAAAACGTCTCGAACAGCTCGGCGTCGTTACCTACCGCCATTATCCGATAGAGGGCTACCCCTCCAACGTAAAGCTCATCGTCAGCGATCAGGGCTACGGCAGGAACGATTTTATAAAGACCACCCGCCGCCTCGTCGTCGTTACCGCTCCCGGTCCCGGCAGCGGCAAAATGGCGACCTGCCTCTCCCAGCTTTACCACGAGCACATGCGCGGCGTAAAGGCTGGCTGCGCCAAATTCGAAACCTTCCCGATATGGAACCTTCCTCTTAAACATCCCGTGAATATCGCCTACGAAGCCGCCACGGCTGACCTCGACGACCTTAACTGTATCGACCCCTACCACCTCGAAGCCTACGGCGTACAGACTGTCAACTATAACCGCGACGTCGAGATTTTCCCCGTTCTCAACGCCATGTTCGAAAGGATCTACGGCGAATCGCCTTATAAATCCCCGACGGATATGGGCGTTAATATGATAACCTCCGCGATAATCGACGACGACGCCTGCCGCGAAGCCGCCAAACAGGAAATCATCCGCCGCTATTACGAAGCCCTCTGCCAACAGCGAAAGGGAATGTGGAACGAAGCCGCTGTCAATAAGATAGAGATACTTATGAATCAGCTCGGTATCTCCGTCGATGACCGGAAGGTCGTTACCGCCGCGATGAAAAAAGCCGAAGCCACCGCCGCTCCCGCCTGCGCGATAGAATTGCGCGACGGAAGAGTGCTCACGGGCAAAACGAGTTCGCTTCTCGGCGCCACGAGCGCTATGCTCCTGAACGCGTTAAAGACCCTCGCGGGCATCCCCGATGAGATATGCCTTATCTCTCCCGATATAATCGAGCCTGTCCAGAAATTAAAGATCGAACATTTAAGGAACCATAACCCGCGTCTCCATTCCGACGAGATACTCATAGCTCTCTCGGTCTGCGCGGTTACCGACGAAAACGCCGGAAAGGCGCTCGATAAGCTTAAAGAGCTTGACGGATGCGAGGTACATTCCTCCGTCCTGCTCTCACAAGTGGACGAAAAGCTATTACGCCGTCTCGGAATAAACCTCACCTGTGAACCCGTCTACCAGACCAAAAAACTTTTCCATAACTGATAAGGAGACTTAATATGACAAGGGAAGAAGCATTAAATAAAATAAACGCCTTCGAATGTGCCAGCTCCGCGCTCAATCACGCGAGCGGACTGATTTATTACGACGGCGATACCGTCGCCTCCGAAGGAAGCGTCGAGATCCGTGCGCTTACCCTCGGCGAGCTTTCGAGAATGAGCTACGAGCTCATCACCGCGCCCGATTTTATCGAAGCGCTCGAAACTCTTAATAAAGACCTCGATTCTCTCTCCGCGATAGATAAACGAAAAGTCAGCGAGCTTTACCGTTCCTACGACAGAACGCGCAAAATACCCAAACAGGAAGTCATCGACTTCGATATCCATTGCACCGAATCCGCCGCCGTCTGGCATAAAGCCAAAGAAGAAAGCAACTTCGCTCTTTTCGAGCCGTATCTCGAAAAGACCTTTGCCACGCTTAAACGCTTTGCCGCTTATACCGACCCGGGCAAAGACCCCTACGAAGTTCAGCTCGATAAATACGAACGCGGCTTAACGCGCGCAAAATGCGATGAATTCTTCGATTCTCTCCGCAAAAAGCTCGTCCCGCTTATCGCCAAAGTCAACGCCGCGAAGCAGATAGACGACGCCCCGCTACGCAAAATTTATCCCATAGAAAAACAAAGAGAATTCACCGAATTTCTCGTTGATATAATGGATATCGACCGCTCCCACCTCACCATCGGCGAGACCGAGCATCCCTTCACCACGAGCTTTACCGGCAAAGACGTCCGCATCACGACTCATTATTACGAAGACGCCGTCGCCAGCTCGCTTTACAGCGTCGTTCACGAGACAGGCCACGCTCTCTACGATATGAACTCCGACCCCTCGCTCTTCCGTACCGTTCTCGAAGGCGGCGTTTCCATGGCGATACACGAAAGCCAGTCCCGCTTCTACGAAAATATCATCGGCAGATCGAGACCTTTCACCGACCTCATCTTCCCGTATCTCAAAAAAGAATTTCCCGCCCAGCTCGAAGGCGTCGACGCCGAAAGCTTTTACCGTATGATAAACCGCGCCGAGCCCTCTCTCATAAGGACCGAAGCCGACGAACTTACCTACGCGCTCCATATCATGGTCCGCTACGAGCTCGAAAAGAAGATTTTCGACGGCGAGATAACCGTTCACGACCTCCCGAAGGAATGGAACAGACTTTATAAAGAATACCTCGGGATCGACGTTCCCGACGATAAACACGGCGTCCTTCAGGACAGCCACTGGTCCGACGCGGGTGTCGGCTATTTCCCGTCCTACGCGCTCGGCTCCGCATACGGTGCCCAGTACCTCGCCGAGATGAAAAAGGATATCGACGTCGACGCGGAGATAAGAAGCGGCAAGCTTACCAAAATCAACGAATGGCTTAAAGAAAAGATCTGGAAACACGGCTGTATGTTCGACCCCACCGACCTTTTCGCGTCGGTCTGCGGCGAATTCGACCCGAATTATTTTACCGATTATCTCGAAAAGAAATTTACCGAGATATATTCTCTGTGAGGCGTATATGAGCTATCTTGTCGGCGACCTTATTTTAGACCCCGGCGATAAAGTCTATATAAAATGGACTGACGGTACCGAGACCCACGCCGTCTATAAAGATACCTACGGCTATAACCATTTCTTCGACGCCATCCCCAAAGGCGAAAAAGAGATACGCCTTTCAAACCACTTTATGCACCTGAAGGGGATATACGTCCGAAAAGACGAGGAGTCTTAAAATGGAGCTTATCGACCTTCATACCCATTCCAATAAATCCGACGGCTCGATGACACCCACCGAACTCGTCGCTCACGCTGCGGCGAGAGGGCTGAAAGCCATCGCCCTTTCCGACCACGATACGTCAGACGGCATCGACGAAGCGCTCGAAGCAGGCAAAAAATACGGCGTCGAGGTCGTCCCCGCGATAGAATTTTCCGTCGCCTCCGATACCGAAACGCATATATTGGGCTTTTATATCGACTATAAAAGCGACCTTATGAAAAACGTCCTCGAAAGCATCTTTCGGGTACGCCGCGAGCGCATCGAAAACACCTGCAAAAAGCTGCGTGCTCTCGGCTTCGACGTTACTATGGAGGAAGCTTTGAAAATCGCCCCCACGGGAATAATCGGCAGAGCCCATTTCGCCCGTATAATGATGGATAAGGGCTATATTTCAAGCGTCCGCGAGGGCTTCGACAAATACCTCGCCAACGGTCGTCCCGCCTACGACGGCACCCAGTACCTTACCGCGAAACAGGCGGTAGAGCTGATAAACGACCTCGGCGGCGTCAGCTTCGTCGCCCATCCACATCTTATCCGCCTGTCCGACCCCGACCTCCGCGCCTTTTTAACAGAATTAAAAAGCTACGGGCTCTCGGGTATCGAGGGCTACTATAACGAATATACCCCCGAGATGCAGACCTATTTCCAAAGCCTTGCCCGCGAGCTCGGACTTGCCGTCTCCGGCGGAAGCGATTTCCACGCGAAGATGAAACCGCATATCGAAATCGGCATAGGGCAGGGTAATATGGAAATTCCTTATTCCGTACTCGAAAATATCAAAAAACTTGTCGCCGAAAAGCGACGGAAGGATAACAAAAATGTCTGAATTTTCTTATAACGAAAAATCTTTTTTGCTCGACGGAAAGCCTGTGCAGATACTTTCCGGCACGATACATTATTTCCGCCACGTTCCCGAATACTGGCGCGACAGACTCAAAAAACTCCGCCAGTGCGGCTTCAACACCGTCGAGACCTATACCTGCTGGAACCGCCACGAGCCGCATGAAAACGAATTTGACTTTTCCGGCATCCTTGACCTCGGAAAATTCATCGACACCGCCAAAGAAGAAGGCCTCTACTGCATCGTCCGTCCCGGTCCCTATATCTGCGCCGAATGGGATTTCGGCGGGCTTCCCGCGTGGCTGCTTTGCTACCGCAATATGCGCATCCGCTGCCTCGATAAAACCTTCTTAGAAAAAGAGGAAAGATATCTCACCAAGCTTTTCGAGATAATAAGACCCCGCCTTATCACCAACGGCGGCAACGTTATATTGATGCAGGTCGAAAACGAATACGGCTCCTACGGCAACGACCACGCCTATATCGCTCACCTCGCCGATTTCTACCGTAAAAGCGGCATAAATGTCCCGCTCTTCACCTCCGACGGCCCCGGCGATAACTACTTGGGCGGCGGCACCGACCCGTCTCTTCTCGTTACCGGAAACTTCGGCTCCAACGCCAAAGGCTTCTTCGAAAAACTCCGTGAATATCGCCCGAACCAACCCGTTATGTGTTCCGAATTCTGGGAGGGCTGGTTCGACACATGGTACGCACCCCACCACAGACGCGAGCCCGACGACGTCGCCGAGCTTCTCGACGATATGCTTTCCGTCGGCGGCAACGTAAACTTCTATATGTTCTGCGGCGGCACTAACTTCGGCTTCAACAACGGCGCGAATATGACCGACGTTTATATGCCCCAGACGACAAGCTACGATTACGACGCCGCTCTTACCGAATCCGGCGACCTGACCAAACGCTTCTTTGAAGTCCGTAAAGTCGCCGAAAAATACTTTAAAGACCTTCCCGAAATAACCGTAAAAGACAATAAAAAAGCCGCCTATGGCGAGATAAGGCCTTCTTCCGTCGCCCCGCTTTTCCGTAACCTCGATAAGCTGTCGACCCCCGTCGAAAGCCCGTTCCCGCTTTCTATGGAAGAGCTCGGCTGCTACTACGGCTATACCCTCTATACCACCTACGCCGACCGTGTTATTTCCGACGAGCTCATCATCGACCCCGTCCGCGACCGCGCCATAGTCTTCATTGACGGCGAGTTCGCGGGAATAAAAGAACGCGACCGCCGCGACGACAAAATAATGATAAACGTCGGAGAAGGCGAAAAGAAGAGAATAGATATCCTCATCGAAAATATGGGACATATCAACTACGGCGTTCAGATGTCCGATAACGAAAAAGGCGTCATCGGCAGCGTCCGTATTGCTCAGCAGAAGCTCTTCCACTGGACGATGCGCCCGCTCCCGATGGATAACGTAAAAGAGCTTATCGAAGAGCCCTATAACGGCAAGGTCTCCTCTTTCCCGTGCTTCTTCAAAGCAAATCTCGAAATAAAAGATACCCCCTGCGATACCTTCCTCCGTCTCGATAACTGCCATAAAGGCTTCGTGCTCGTCAACGGCTTCAATATCGGCAGATATTTCAACGACGCCGGCCCCCAGAAGACTCTCTACGTTCCCGCGCCTCTGCTCAAACAAGGCGATAACGAAATCATCGTCTTCGAATCCGACTCCGCCGAAAATCCGGTTTTCACCTTCACGGACGTTCCCGAGCTCGGCTGATAAAACGAATACGAAAAAAGACGCGATCATTTCGCGTCTTTTTTAATAATTTCTTCATATTACAATTATATATCTTCAATTTTCCGTTGATTTTTCCTTTCTCTTATGTTAAAATATAATGTCAATATATGATTTTAAAGAAAGGCAATCAATATGAGAAACCGTATCATATCTTTTGCGCTCTCGATAATTTTCGTGATAGCCCTTATCCCGCTGTCCACTTCCGTTTCCGCTGGCGAACTAGCCGGCGATATAAACGGGGACGGAAAAATAAACGCCAGCGATTATCTTCTTGCCAAAAGGATAGTGCTCGGCACCTTCGACTGCAACCTTAAACAGCGTGCCGCCGCCGACGTAAACACCGACGGTAAGAATAACTCCACCGACTATCTTCTCGTCAAACGCCACGTGTTAGGTACTTATACTCTTCAACAGAAGACCAAGCGCGTCAATATCGCTCTCGGAAAGTCCTATACCGTAAGCTCCGCCCCCGGCGCGAACTACCCCGATAGCTTTTCCTCCGAGCTTACCGACGGCGTCATATTCTCCGACGAAAACCCGACGTATTACGACGCTCGTTTCTCGGGCTACAGCGACCCCTACGTTTATATAACCGTCGATTTAAAAGATAAAGGGAAATTTATAAACGGCTTTGAACTCCATTATTTGAGCATCAACACCGCGGGCGTATATATCCCGAGCGACGCCTCCGTCGCAGGCTCGAACGATAACGTAAACTTCGATGACCTCGGCAAAATGTCGATTCCCGCCTACGTTCCCAACACCACCGCTTCCGCTACCCTTACTCTCAATAAAGAAGTCAACTACCGCTATATAAGATTTTACGCCAAACGTGCCGTCGCGTGGCTCTTCTTCGACGAGGTAATGATCTACGCCAACGTCATCGACACCACGCCTTATGCCTCCTACGAGATCACGAGGACCTATAAAAACGATATTTATACCGATACCGATTACCAAAACGCCATAAACTCCGTCTCCGACGGCACCCCCTATAATCCTTCCCACGGTATGAAGAATATCGCCCCCGGCTCCTCCGTTTCCGCCGATAAGGAGACAAACGATCCCCGTATCTCCGACGATATCTTCCGTCTTATAGACGGCAAAGAGCCCGGTATGAACTTCGAGACCGACAGCTTCTGCGGGCTTGATATAACCGAAGGCAACTCGGTAACGATAGACCTCGGAAGCGTCAAAAATAATATCTGCGGCTTCGCGCTTTACACGGTCGCCCGCCCCGCGATATCCGTCGTTCTTCCCGATTGCGTTACCTTCTCGGTCAGCAAAGACGGCGTCAATTTCGTTACGGTAGGGAAGGCGTACGGCAACGCGAACGTCAACTCGAGCTATAATTATTTCCTCTCCACCGCCGTTCTTCTTCAGGTGCGCTACGTTAAATTTTCCTTCCTCGCGAAAGACGGATATATCTGGATAGAAGAAGCCAAAGTCTTCGCCAACGAAAAAGAAATAAACGAAGAAAACCTCTTCGTTTACGGCGATCTCGATATGGATTTCTCAGAACAGGCTGTCTATTGGGACCCCGCTTCTCTAAACTATAACGTTTCCCAAAACTTAATAAAGGGCATGAAGGCGCAGATCGTCTCCGATACCCAGCTTGACACCGCCAACTACGGCAACCCCTCCAACAACACGTCCTACAACACCCCCGAGGATACTCCGCTTCTCACCGACGAAGAGAACGCGTCATCCGACTATTGCTATAACGGCGAATGGGTACATTTCTACTCCGGCGGCGGCAGAACTATCTTCTATGACCTCGGAAAGATCTCCCGTGTCGATTCGCTTGAAGTCAGCATCCTCAACTACGACAATTGGGGCATCTACCCTCCCGACGAAGTAAAGCTCGTCCTCTCCGAAAACGGCAAGGATTGGTACCTCGCGGGCAGCGTCGTGAACTCTTCCCCCACCACTAAGCTTCTTAAAAATACGATAACCCTTTCTTCTCCTCTCCGCGCCCGCTACGTTGCCGTTTATATGTCGGTCTCTATGCACGTTTTCGTTGACGAAATAACCCTTACGGGTATGAAAAACGTTACGAAAGCGAAAACACTTTCTTCCGCCGGACTCGAAAAATTCACCCCCAACGTTACGAGCAACAAAGGTGTCGACCGTTACGCCTGCCCGTCCGAAGATCTTCTCGGCGGCGTCAACGACGTAATCCTCGTCTATCATAATATCCTGACGGACGATACCGATTTCTATAAACCCTACGTCGCCTACCTCGACAAAAACGGAAAGATAAAAGATACTCTCTTCGACGGCTATCTCTATCTCCCGAGCACAAGCGAGCTTCCCAGCGGCGGCAGAGCCTACGGCACGAGCGTCTACTCCGATTGGCTTTATCTCTTCGACGATATGTTCTCGTCCTACCAAGGGTTTTCCGCTCTCG
>JAZUJV010000151.1:0-2708 GCA_045642945.1 Eubacteriales bacterium
CCATTCAGGACCTTCGCGGTTCAAAACGCGTGGGAGGAAAATACAACAAAAACAACGCGGTATTTAAGCTTGATTGGGATCTCATCATTATCGATGAAGCGCACGAAGGCACCCAAACCGAGCTCGGCGATAACGTAATAAAACAGCTTCGCAAGGAAAAAACAAAAGTCCTTGCTCTTTCCGGCACTCCTTTTAACCTGTTGAATAAATATGGGGAAGATAACGTATATACTTGGGACTACGTTATGGAGCAAAAAATGAAAGAGGAATGGGATTCGCTTCATCACGGCGACCATAACCCTTATTCAGAGCTGCCCAAGATGCATATTTTCACCTACGATCTTGGCGAAAAACTAAGAAGATACGTTGCAGACGAATACGACTCAAAAGCGTTCAACTTCAGAGAATTCTTCCGTATATGGACCAGAGGGCCGCATAACAAACGTCAGTTACCCGCCGGCGTATCAGAGGGTTCTTTTGTCCATGAAGCGGACGTAAAAGCATTTCTCGATTTAATGACCAGAGAAGACGAAAACAGCATTTATCCGTTTTCTACCGACAAATACAGAAAAATGTTCCGGCATACACTTTGGATGGTACCCGGCGTAAAAGAAGCCAAAGCATTAAGCGAATTGCTTCGCAGACATCCCGTATTTATGCATTTCGGCATCGCCAACGTTGCCGGTGAAGGCGACCGCTACGAAGAAGAATACACGAGAGACGCCTTAGAGCCCGTCAGAAACACAATTAAGAACAATGACTACTCTATTACTTTGTCGTGCGGAAAACTTACTACAGGCGTTACTGTGCCCGAATGGACGGCCGTGTTGATGCTTTCCGGCTCATATTCTACGGCAGCGGCGCAATATATGCAGACGATATTCCGTGTGCAATCCGCCGGAACTATAAACGGAATGCAAAAAACCGACTGCTATGTTTTTGATTTTGCTCCCGACCGTACTTTGCGTGTTCTTACTGACACCGTGCATCTTTCGAGAAAGCCCGGCAGAAGCGAGAAAAAACGCCGCGAGGCAATGACCGAGTTCCTTAACTATTGTCCCGTAATAGCCGTTAGCGGTTCAAGAATGGTCAGCTATAGCGTAAATTCCATGATGGAACAAATAAAACAGATTTACGCTGAGCGTGCCGTAAACAGCGGATTCGACGACGAGTCTATTTATAACGACGAGTTATTGAAACTGGATGATATAGACGCTTCTAAATTCAATGAACTCCGCGCAATTATCGGTGCTTCAAAAGCAACAAAGAAAAAGGATGAAGTCGTTGTAAACGGTCAAGGTCTGACCGATGAGCAGATTGGACTTATCGACGATGCCGACCAACCCGACGATTCCGCTCCTTCAGCTCCGCTGTCTCCGCAAGAAATTGCCGAAAGACTTGCAAAGAAACAGGCAAAAGAGGCCAGAAAGAAAGCTATAGACATTCTTCGCGGTATATCAATCCGTATGCCGTTGATGATTTACGGCGCGGCAAAAGCAGACGGAAGCGATATTCCCATTAACGAAGATATTAGCATTGAAGAATTCGTCGATCTCGTTGACGAAGAGTCGTGGAAAGAATTTATGCCGCAAGGCGTAACAAAGGAAATTTTCTCCGACTTTACGAAATACTATGACCGTGACGTTTTTATTGCCGCAGGAAAGCGTATAAGAAAGCTCGCCGCCGCTGCAGACAGAGAAACTCCCACGCGCCGTGTACAGATGATTGCCGAAATCTTCCGCCATTTCAAAAACCCAGATAAAGAAACAGTGCTGACTCCTTGGCGTGTCGTTAATATGCATATGTCCGATACACTCGGTGGCTGGTGCTTCTTTAACGAAGCTTTTGAAGATGATACGCAAAACGAAAAACACAGACTCGAAGAACCGCGCTTCGTAGACCGCGGTGAAGTAACCGAGAAGGTGTTTGGCGAAAACGCGCACGTGCTTGAAATTAACTCAAAGACCGGTCTTTACCCGCTTTATATCGCATATAGCTCGTACCGTCACAAGTTGGAGGATACCACCGACGATGACTGGGAGCCGCGGGATTGCAAGGAATTCTGGGAAGAAACAATTAGAAACAATGTGTATGTTATCTGTAAAACGCCGATGGCTAAATCCATTACGCGAAGAACGTTGTGCGGATATAGCAATATGGCGGTTAATGCTCATTATTTCGACAACCTTATCAATATGCTGCGCGAAAAGCCTGAACGGTTTAAAAAGAAGGTTTTACGCCGCGATTACTGGAAGAAAGGAACCGGAGATATGAAGTTTGACGCCGTAGTCGGAAATCCGCCTTATCAAGTCGAAAATTCTGGTGACGGAAACGGAAAAGATCCGATTTACCATTTGTTTATTGATGCTGGTATGGCATTGAGCGGAAGGGGCACATTTATTCATCCTGCACGTTTTTTGTTCAACGCCGGGAAAACGCCTAAAGAATGGAACGATAAAGTTCTGCATAATCCGCATTATAAAGTTGTTGATTATTGGGCCGATAGCACATCGGTGTTCCCGTCTGTTGACGTTAAGGGCGGTATCGCGGTTACATATTGGGACCAATCTAACGATTTTGGTGAAATAGGGATGTTCACGGCCTTTAACGAGTTGAAAAGTATATGCCAAAAAGTAGTTTCTAATGAATCTTTCGTTTCATTTGCTCCAATGGTTTATCCAAAAGATTTATATGGAATTACCGATAAA